>NZ_JBFULI010000056.1:0-37015 GCF_056400405.1 Pseudomonas sp. P5_B3
ATACTAATACTACAAGGCTTGGGGGTGATGGGCTCCGGTAATTACCTTGTCAGAATTGGGGCTTTTCATTACCATTCGGCAAAATTTTTATAAGTACATAGATTTACTTAGTAGACGCCTGATTTAACAGGCCACAAAGCTGATGGGAGAGGACTGAATGAGCAATGACGGCGTGAATGCAGGCCGGCGTCGCTTCTTGGTAGCAGCCACATCCGTGGTGGGTGCTGCAGGAGCGGTGGGGGCTGCGGTCCCGTTCGTGGGGTCATGGTTTCCCAGTGCCAAGGCGAAAGCCGCAGGTGCACCGGTGAAAGTGAATGTCAGCAAAGTTGAGCCAGGCCAGCAGATGATTGCTGAGTGGCGCGGCCAGCCGGTGTTCATCGTCCGCCGTACGCCGGAAATCCTGGGGAATCTGAAGAAGATCGAGGGCCAGCTTGTTGACCCGACCTCCAAGAACTCGACACAACCGACTTACGTTGATCCGCAAACCCGTTCGATCAAGCCTGAGATTCTGCTGCTGATCGGTATCTGCACGCACCTGGGTTGCTCGCCGACCTTCCGTCCCGAAGTGGCACCTGCGGATCTGGGTAAAGACTGGGTAGGTGGCTATTTCTGCCCTTGCCACGGTTCCCACTACGATCTGGCTGGTCGCGTCTACAAGTCGCAACCTGCGCCTTTGAACCTGCCAGTTCCCCCGCATTCCTATGAGACCGATGAAATTATTATCATTGGCGTCGATACGGAGAAGGCGTGATGAGCAAATTCATGGATTGGGTTGATGCACGCTTTCCCGCAACCAAGATGTGGGAAGACCATCTCAGCAAGTATTACGCTCCGAAGAACTTCAACTTCTTTTATTTCTTTGGCTCCCTGGCGCTGCTCGTTCTGGTCAACCAGATCGTTACCGGTGTCTGGCTGACCATGAGCTACAACCCGTCGGCGGAAGAAGCGTTCGCTTCCGTCGAATACATCATGCGTGACGTCGAGTACGGCTCGATCCTGCGTCTGCTGCACTCCACCGGCGCTTCGGCGTTCTTTATCGTGGTCTATCTGCACATGTTCCGTGGCTTGCTCTACGGTTCGTACCAGAAGCCGCGTGAATTGGTGTGGGTCTTCGGCATGCTGATCTACCTGGCGCTGATGGCTGAAGCCTTCATGGGTTACCTGCTGCCGTGGGGCCAGATGTCCTACTGGGGTGCCCAGGTGATTATCTCGCTGTTCGGTGCGATCCCGGTCATCGGCAACGACCTGACCCAGTGGATTCGTGGGGACTACCTGATTTCCGGTATTACCCTGAACCGCTTCTTCGCCTTGCACGTGGTTGCCCTGCCGATCGTTATCCTGGGTCTGGTGGTGCTGCACATCCTGGCGTTGCACGAAGTCGGCTCGAACAACCCGGACGGCGTGGACATCAAGAAGCACAAGGACGAAAATGGCATACCGCTGGACGGCATTGCCTTCCACCCGTACTACACCGTGAAAGATATCGTCGGCGTGGTGGTGTTCCTGTTCATCTTCTGCTCGATCGTGTTCTTCTTCCCGGAAATGGGCGGCTACTTCCTCGAAAAGCCGAACTTTGAAGTGGCGAACGCCTTCAAGACTCCAGAGCACATCGCTCCGGTCTGGTACTTCACTCCTTTCTACGCCATCTTGCGCGCGATTCCGGACAAGCTCTTCGGTGTGATCGCCATGGGTGCGGCCATTGCTGTGCTGTTCGTCCTGCCATGGCTCGACCGCAGTCCGGTCAAGTCGATGCGCTACAAAGGCTGGCTGAGCAAGATCTGGCTCTGGTTGTTCTGCATCGCGTTCGTGATCCTGGGTGTGCTGGGCGTATTGGCTCCAACCCCTGAGCGTACGTTGCTGTCGCAGGTATGTACCTTCCTGTACTTCGCCTACTTCATTCTGATGCCGTTCTACACCCGGCTCGAGAAGACCAAACCGGTTCCGGAAAGGGTGACTGGCTGATGAAAAAACTATTTGCTGTATTGATGCTTGCTGCGCTGCCAGTGTTCGCTTTCGCAGCTGAGCACGGTGGCCCGGAGCTTGAAAAAGTCGACATCGACGTTTCCGATAAAGCAGCCATGCAGGATGGCGCACGTACGTTCGCCAACTACTGCATGGGTTGCCACAGTGCCAAGTTCCAACGCTATGAGCGAGTTGCCGACGACCTGGGCATTCCCCATGAGTTGATGCTGGAGAAGCTGATGTTCACTGGCGCCAAGATCGGCGACCACATGAGTATCGGCATGCAGCCGGCAGACGCCAAGGCCTGGTTTGGCGCCGCGCCGCCGGACCTGACCCTGGTTGCCCGTGTTCGCGGTACCGACTGGCTCTACGGTTACCTGAGGTCGTTCTACGAAGATCCGTCGCGTCCATGGGGTGTGAACAACAAGGTCTTCCCGAACGTGGGCATGCCAAACGTCCTGGCCGGCCTGCAAGGTCGCCAGGTGGTTGGTTGCAAACAGGTTCAGATCGTCGAAGGCGGCAAAAAGCAATTTGATCCGCTGACCGGTACGCCATTGACTCATGAAGCGTGCGATCAACTGACCATCGTGCCGAAAAGCGGTGCTCTGACTGAAGAGCAGTTCGATGAGAAGGTCAAGAATCTGGTAACCTTCCTGGCTTACTCGGCTAACCCGGTTAAGCTGCAACATCAGCGCATCGGTACGTACGTATTGTTGTACCTGGCGTTCTTCTTCGTCTTCGCTTACCTGCTCAAGCGCGAATACTGGAAAGACGTGCACTGATAAAGCTTCAAGCTATTGCTGTTAATCGCGCGCGCCCAAGGGCGCCTCTGAAGATGTAGCGAGCCTGGTTATCCAGTCGCTACGGGAGGCGCCCTCTGGGCGCGCTCGTTTTTCCGCGTTCGATAATTTCTACAAGCGAGGAGGATCGCCATGGGCGTGACCAATCGGTTGGCCTGTTACTCCGACCCCGCCGACCACTATTCCCACCGAGTGCGCATCGTACTGGCAGAGAAGGGTGTCAGCGCCGAGATCATTTACGTGGAAGCTGGACGTCAGCCACCTAAACTGATTGAGGTGAACCCTTACGGCAGCTTGCCTACCCTGGTCGATCGCGACCTGGCGTTGTGGGAGTCGACTGTGGTGATGGAATATCTGGATGAGCGTTACCCGCACCCGCCGCTACTGCCGGTTTATCCCGTGGCGCGTGCCAACAGTCGCCTGCTGATGCACCGCATTCAGCGAGATTGGTGTGGTCTGGTGGATCTGATTCTGGATTCGCGGACCAAGGAAGCGGCCCGTGCCGTGGCTCGTAAAGAGTTGCGCGAAAGCCTGACGGGTGTTTCGCCGCTGTTCGCCGACAAGCCGTTTTTCCTCAGCGAGGAACAAAGTCTGGTGGACTGCTGCCTACTGCCAATACTCTGGCGATTGCCGATCCTGGGTATAGAACTGCCGCGGCCGGCCAAGCCGCTGCTTGATTATATGGAGCGCCAGTTTGCGCGTGAGGCTTTCCAGGCGAGTCTGTCTGGTGTCGAACGCGATATGCGCTAAGGCTTAAGGAGCCGCTATGAACTCCAGTCGACCTTATCTGGTCCGCGCGCTCTATGAGTGGATTGTGGACAACGATTGCACCCCGCACATGCTGGTCAATTCCGAGTATCCGTCGGTACAGGTGCCTCAGGGGTTTGCCAGTGACGGACAAATCGTCCTGAACGTATCGCCGCAGGCCGTGCGCCACTTGCACATGGATAACGAGGCGGTCAGTTTCGAGGGGCGCTTTGGTGGTGTGCCGCACACCTTGTACGTGCCTATTGCATCGATCCTGGGYATCTACGCCCGGGAGAATGGTCAGGGCATGGTGTTTGATCTGGAATCGCCGATGGGCGAGGACGAAGAGATCGAGCCGGATGACGATCTTCCACCACCCGACAGTGAGCCGCCGCGTCCAAGCGGTCGACCCAGTTTGAAGGTGGTGAAGTAATAAAAAAGGCGATCCGAGAGGATCGCCTTTTTTATTACTTCACCACCTTCAAACGATGTAGGAGCGAGCCTGCTCCGGGCGGCGTTCCGACGATGGACGTGAACGATGACGCGGGCTGTCTGGATGAACCCGTTCACCGGACGTTTTTCGCGAGCAGGCTCGCTCCTGCAGGATGGGGTTCAGTCGATGTACTCAAACAACTTCACAATCTTCTGCACGCCGGAAACACCTTGCACCAGGTTGGTCGCCTGCGCCGCTTCCTGCTTGGTCAGCAGGCCCAGCATGTAGACGATGCCGTTTTCAGTGACGATCTTGATGCGCGAACCGGGGATGTTGGCATCGGCGAGCATCTGGGCCTTGATTTTGGAGGTCAACCAGGTGTCGTTCTGACGGGCCAGGAAGCTGGAGGGTGGCAGGATCTGCAGTTCGTTGTGCACCTGCTTCACGCGCTGGACCGCGGCAGCGGCCTGTTCGGCCTTGGCCTTGAGGTCTGCGCGTGGCGTTTGCCCGGCGAGCAGCACGACGCCGTTGAAGCTGGTGACGACGATGTGCGAGTCCTTATCCAGGGCCGGGTCAGCCTTGGCGATGTTCACGCCAACCTTGGTGTCGATCAGGGAGTCGTCGATCTTGCTGCCCAGTGTGCGGGTGCCGCGGTCATCTTCAATCGGTGCTTCACGGCTGGCAGTCACCACCGAGGTGCAGCCACTGATGCCGAGGCACAGGGTCAAGGCCAGTAGGCCAAGGCGATTAGGGGTCATTCTTCACTCCCGAACAGTTGGCTGTCGATCAAGTCGCAAAGGCAATGGATCGCCAGCAGGTGGACTTCTTGAATACGAGCGGTGACGTTTGCCGGTACGCGAATCTCGACGTCCTCGGGCAACAGCAGCGACGCCATGCCGCCGCCATCACGTCCCGTCAATGCTACGACAATCATTTCGCGATCATGTGCGGCCTGGATCGCTTGAATTATGTTGGCCGAGTTGCCGCTGGTGGAGATAGCCAGCAACACATCGCCCGGTTGGCCGAGTGCGCGGATCTGCTTGGAGAAGATTTCGTTGTAGCTGTAGTCGTTGGCGATCGAGGTGATCGTCGAACTGTCGGTCGTCAGGGCGATGGCCGGCAGGCTCGGGCGCTCGCGCTCAAAGCGATTGAGCAGCTCGGACGAGAAGTGCTGGGCGTCGCCGGCAGAGCCGCCGTTACCACAGGAAAGCATTTTTCCTTCGTTGAGCAGGGCGTTGACCATGACCTGGCTGGCTTGCTCGATGTGCGGTGCAAGTACTTCCATCGCCTGTTGCTTGGTGTCGATACTGGCCTGAAAAAGCTGGCGAATTCGGGATTGCATGTCCATCTGTGTGACCTTAAGTGGCGCGGCTGTTCGGCACATGAATGTGCAGCCCGCAAAGCAAAGAGCAAAAGTGTTCGGTGATAGTGTCCGGTTCGCAATGCCGGCGATCAGCCGTCGAAGGCATTCTGCAGCCAGTTCAACTGATCGAGGTTGCTGTCGATGGCAATCACGTCGAAGCGGCAAGGGGAATTGGCCCAGCGCGACTCGCGCTGAAGAAAATATTGCGCGGCGAAAATCAGCTTTTGCCGTTTGCGCTCATCGATGCTGTCGAGCGCGCCACCCCATTGAGTGTTTTTTCTGTAGCGGACTTCAACGAATACTACTGTATCGCCATCTAGCATGACCAGATCAAGCTCGCCGCGTTTGCACAACCAGTTCTGCGCCAGCAGGCGCAGACCCTGTTGTTGAAGATGCTCGAGCGCACGGCGCTCGGCATCCATGCCGCTTTGCTGGCGTGACCTGTCAGGCATCAGCGAGCGGTGTCCGGCAGGCGCTGGACCTGGCCATTGGCGAACTGGGCCCATGGCAACTGGCGCACGACCCGCTGGCTCTGAGACATGCCAAGGCTGCCCGACTCACCGTCGATGCGGCTGTCTGGCAGAGACTTGAGTTGGCCCAGGCGCGGTGCCAGGCGATAGGCGTCCACACCCATTGCATACAGACGCCCCAGGCTGCCGGCGGCTTGTGGCCACTGGGCTGTGACCTGGCGGCGCAGTGGATCGTTGGCCTCCAGCAGCCATGGCGTTTCGCAGAAGCGGATGCCATTCATGTCGTTGTACTGGTTGACGTCGCCACTGGCGCTGAACACGTGAGAGGTGGCGTAGACCGGCACATCGCCTGCGTACTGGAAGTTCAGGGTCGGTTTGATCTGCTGGGCCTGTTGTGGTGTTGCGGCCAGGAAAATGAACTCGATGTCCTGGCGGCGCGATGGCTGGGCAGCGACTTGCGAGCCAACAGTGCTTTGCAGGCTCTTGGCGCGACCTTCGCTCTGACGCAGCTGGAACATGTCGGCAATCTGCTGGGCTAACTGGACCGGTTGATCGACACGTTCGGTGGCAACGATAGTACCGCCATTGGCCTGCCAATCCTGGCTGAACGACTTGAGCACACGGTCGCCCCATTCACCTTTCGGCACCATGATGGCTGCACGGTGCAGGCCATCGGCGCGAGCGCGGCGCGACACTTCACGAGCTTCGTCTTCAGCGGCAAGACCGAACTGGAACAACTGCGCCGGGCCTTGATCGCCCTCGCTGTAATTCAGCGCGAGTGTGGTGATCGGCAATTGCGGGCGAGTGCTCAGCTGTTTGACCAGCGGCTTCTCCAGCGGGCCGACGACCAGTTGCACGCCATCGGCCTGGGCCTTGCGGTAGAACTCGTCCATGGAGGTCAGGCGCGAACTGTCATAAAACTCGATGGCGGGTGGTTTCTGCCCGGCCTGTTGTGCCTGGTAGTGAGCGGCCATGAAACCGTCGCGCAGTGCTTTGCCAACCGAGGCCAGCGGGCCGTCCTGAGGCAGCAGCAGGGCGATCTTGCTCAGGGGTTGGCTGGCCAGTTCCTTGAGTTGGGTCAGTGGCTGCGGCAATTGAATGGCTGCCGGGTGTTTCGGATTCCGCGTGCGCCAGTTGTCGATGGCGGCTTGTTGCTGCTCCAGGGTGCCGGCGGATTTCACGGCCAGCGCCAGGGCCATCCAGCCGCCGAGATCGTCGGTGGTGTTCGGCTGCAACTGATCGGTCGGCAGCGAAGCGATCAGGGTCCAGATGGCTTCGTGGTTTTTGCTGGCGGCTTCACCTTTGAGCATCGGGGCGATGAAAATGCGCTCGCGAGCGGCGGCGAGGGTCTGGCCATCGGCTTCAAGTGCGCGGGCGTGAACGGTGCCGGTGCGGACCTGTTGTTCGACGGGCAGTTCGCTCAAGTATTGCAGGCTTGGGTGGCTCAAGGCGGCCAGTGCGGCCTTGGGCTGATTGCGGGTCATGGCCAGTTCAGCCGCCAGGGTGTTGGCGAAAATCTGTGGGCCCGGCTTGAGCTGCTCGATAGGAACCTGTTGCAGGATTTGCGCGGACTGGCCGGCATTGCCCTGGTGAAAGGCCAGGTCGGCAGCGCTCAGGCGCAGAAGGGCGGCATCTTCCGGTGATTTGCTTTGGGAGGCCTTCTCAAGCAACTGCTCGATACTGGCGTCCGGTGTCCGTGGAAGTTCGCCAAGGCTGGAGGAGGGCGAGCTGGCGCAAGCCGCCAGCAAGGCAGCGAGGCAGAGGGCAGATAACAGCCGCAGGCAAGCGATCATGTAAGCGTTCCTGATACTCGATCAAATTAGCGTGGAATTGTACCCAAGCACTGGCCGGGGCGCGATGTTACTGGCGTGAATCGATCAATTTAGCTGGTGGAAATGTTGCGCCAGCGCACAAACGGTCGCCGATGCCGTGTTTGCTTGCGCGTATCGTGAGCCTCGCTACGCGCTACAATGGCGGCTTTTACCGATCATGAGGTGTGCGCTTTGACTGCTCCAGGTGCTTTGAATTCCGCTGCTGGCTCGCTTTTTGTGGTGGCGACGCCCATCGGCAACCTGGATGACATCAGTGCGCGGGCGCTGAAGATTCTGCGTGATGTGGCCTTGATCGCCGCGGAAGACACCCGCCATTCCCAGCGCCTGATGCAACACTTCGGCATTGCGACGCCATTGGCGGCCTGCCATGAGCACAACGAGCGGGATGAAGGTAGCCGCTTTATCACTCGTCTGCTTGCCGGTGACAACGTGGCGTTGATCTCCGACGCCGGGACGCCGCTGATTTCCGATCCGGGTTATCACCTGGTGCGGCAGGCCCGGGCTGCAGGCATCAATGTGGTGCCGGTTCCGGGTGCCTGCGCGTTGATTGCAGCGTTGTCGGCGGCGGGTCTGCCTTCCGACCGATTCATTTTCGAAGGTTTCCTCCCGGCCAAGGCGGTGGGGCGGCGGGCGCGTCTCGAGCAGGTAAAGGAAGAGCCCCGCACCTTGATCTTCTACGAGGCTCCGCATCGCATCCTTGAATGCCTGCAAGACATGGAGCTGGTGTTCGGTCCCGAGCGTCCGGCGCTGCTTGCCCGTGAGTTGACCAAGACGTTTGAAACCCTCAAGGGCCTGCCACTGGCTGAGCTGCGTGAGTTTGTCGAGTCGGACAGCAACCAGCAGCGCGGCGAGTGCGTGGTGCTGGTAGCGGGCTGGTCCGCGCCCGAGGAAGAAGGTGCCGTCAGCAGCGAGGCGATGCGCATCCTCAACCTGTTGCTCGAAGAAATGCCGCTCAAGCGTGCGGCGGCTTTGGCGGCGCAAATCACCGGCGAGCGAAAGAATGTGCTGTACCAGATCGCGCTGGATCAGCAGAAGGGCGAGTAAAACCCGACGCACAGGCGCGCTCTATGGCGCTTGGTGCTTGTTCTTCGGGCGCTCTGCCGGTAACCTTCGCGGCGGAGAGTCGATCGGACAGTCGCTGCCCCCTATGAAAATTAGGGGGGGGAGGAAAGTCCGGGCTCCATAGGGCGAAGTGCCAGGTAACGCCTGGGAGGCGCGAGCCTACGGAAAGTGCCACAGAAAATAACCGCCTAAGCGCTTCGGCGCCGGTAAGGGTGAAAAGGTGCGGTAAGAGCGCACCGCACGTCTGGCAACAGTTCGTGGCTAGGTAAACCCCACTTGGAGCAAGACCAAATAGGGTCCCAAGGCGTGGCCCGCGCTGGGACCGGGTAGGTTGCTAAAGATGTCCAGTGATGGCCATCGTAGACGAATGACTGTTCAAGACAGAACCCGGCTTACAGATCGACTCTCCACCTTTTTTCTCCTCTCTGCTTAATTTATTGGGCAGAGTGTGTCGGTGGTAGCAATTTCCCTCCTTGCACAGTCGTCAGCAGGAGCGGTTTTGTGATATTGATTAGCCCGCGCTTGTAGTGATCGCATAAACTCCACGAAGCACCGGTTTTCCTCGTTATGCGGTCGTCAGGAGAAGCGGTTTTGTGATATCGATTAGCCCGCGCTTGTAGTGATCGCATAAACTCCACGAAGCACCGGTTTCCCTCGTTATACGGTCGTCAGGAGAAGCGGTTTTGTGATATCGATTAGCCCGCGTTTGTAGTGATCGCATAAACTCCACGAAGCACCGGTTTTCCTCGTTATACGGTCGTCAGGAGAAGCGGTTTTGTGATATCGATTAGCTCGCGCTTGTAGTGATCGCATAAACTCCACGAAGCACCGGTTTCCCTCCTTACACAATCGTCAGCAGAACCTCTTTTGTAATACCAAAAAAATCTTACTCTTAATAAAACACTTTAACTTCCGAACGCAGCCTTCTGTGCTGATTCAAGTTATCGGGCGGAATCATCTGCCGGATTTTCGTTACCCCTCCGTTAATGCTCCTAAATCTCAGTTCTGTAAGGATTTTCCTTTAATCCGCGCCTTGACGGTGTGGTGGGGGCATTCCTATAGTGTGCGTAAGTGGCGGAAAGTGGCATGAAGTGGGTTTTTTGAACTCAAAACGCTAGAATTTGGAGAAACGCTGACGTGTTTCGCGGAGCCAACGCTATCAGTCTCGATGCAAAGGGCCGTCTCGCCATGCCGAGCCGGTACCGCGACGAGCTCGATTCGCGCAGTTCCGGGCAGTTGATCGTCACGATTGATGCCGTTGATCCATGTTTGTGTGTTTACCCCCTCGATGAGTGGGAAATTATTGAAACCAAACTGCGCGCACTGCCTTCGCTTCGCGAAGAGAACCGTCGCCTGCAACGTTTACTGATTGGTAATGCCGTCGACCTCGAGCTCGATGGCAGTGGTCGTTTTCTGGTTCCGCCGCGTCTTCGTGAATATGCCAGGTTGGATAAGCGCGCGATGTTGGTAGGCCAACTGAACAAGTTCCAATTGTGGGACGAGGATGCCTGGAACGCGGTTTCTGCCGCTGACCTGGCTGCCATTCAACAACCGGGCGCTATGCCTGATGAACTGCGTGATTTGATCCTGTGACTATTGATAGCGGCTTTAACCACATCACCGTACTGCTTGACGAAGCCGTCGAGGCTCTCGCCGTACGTCCTGATGGCTGCTATCTGGACGGCACGTTCGGGCGCGGCGGACACAGCCGGTTGATCCTCAGTCAGCTCGGTCCCGATGGTCGGTTGCTCGGATTCGACAAGGATCCACAAGCGATTGCCACAGGGCAGACGCTAGCGGCCGAAGACGGCCGCTTTGTCGTTGTGCAGCGCAGCTTTGCCGAGCTCGGTTCGGAAGTCGCCGAGCGCGGTCTGGCCGGCAAGGTCAGCGGCGTTCTGCTGGATCTGGGCGTGTCTTCGCCACAGCTCGACGACCCTGAGCGCGGTTTCAGCTTCCTCAACGATGGTCCGCTGGACATGCGCATGGATCCGTCCCGCGGAATCAGCGCTGCCGAATTCGTCAACACCGCGCCCGTGGAAGAAATCGCCCGGGTGTTCAAGGAATATGGCGAAGAGCGTTTTTCCGGCCGCATGGCCCGTGCCGTGGCCGAGCGCCGCGACATCAAGCCATTCGAACGCACCGGTGACCTGGCAGAAGTCCTGAAAGTCGCCAACCCGGCGTGGGAAAAGGGCAAGAACCCTGCAACCCGTGCGTTCCAGGGCTTGCGTATTCACGTCAACAACGAACTGGGTGATCTGGAAACCGGCCTCGAAGCCGCGCTGGAATGCCTGGAAGTGGGCGGTCGCCTGGTGGTGATCAGCTTCCATTCGCTGGAAGACCGTATCGTCAAACTGTTCATGCGCAAGCTGGTCAAAGGCGAAGCCGACAACCTGCCGCGCAACCTGCCGGTTCGGCATGTCGCCTTCGAACCGAAAATCAAAGTCCATGGCAAAGCGCAGACGGCCTCCGACGCCGAACTCAAAGCCAACCCACGTTCCCGTAGCGCTGTCATGCGTGTGGCGGAGAAGCTGCGGTGAGCAAGCTTTTCGCCAAGCCATTGCCCGGCGGAAGCTTCTTCATGCTGCTGCTGTTTGTCGGCGTGCTCATTTCGGCCATCGGCGTGTCCTACAGCGCCCACTGGAACCGTCAGCTATTGAATTCGCTGTACAACGAGTTGAGCGTGCGCGACAAGGCGCAAGCCGAGTGGGGCCGGTTGATTCTGGAGCAGAGCACCTGGACCGCTCACAGCCGTATCGAAGTGCTGGCCACCGAACAACTGAAAATGCACATTCCCGGTGCCGCTGACGTGAAGATGGTGGCGCCATGATGAAACTCGAAGGTGCACTCTTTCCTTGGCGGTTCCGCGTGGTGCTGGGTTTGCTCGGCATCATGGTGGTTGCAATTGCCTGGCGCATCATCGATTTGCAAGTGGTCGACCGTGCCTTCCTTAAAGGTCAGGGCGATGCCCGCAGTGTTCGTCATATTCCGATTCCGGCCCACCGTGGTCTGATCACCGACCGTAACGGCGAGCCCTTGGCCGTGAGTACTCCGGTCACCACCCTTTGGGCCAATGCCAAGGAAATGCAAACGGCCAAAGAGAAGTGGCCAGCACTGGCGGCTGCCTTGGGGCAGGACCCGAAAGCCCTGGCCGAACGTCTCGAAGCCCAGGCCAACAAGGAGTTCATTTACCTGGTGCGCGGGCTGACGCCTGAGCAGGGCCAGGCCGTGCTCGACCTGAAGGTGCCAGGTGTCTACGGCATCGAAGAGTTCCGGCGGTTTTATCCTGCCGGCGAAGTCACCGCCCATATGGTCGGGTTTACCGACATCGACGATCACGGTCGTGAAGGCGTCGAACTGGCCTACGACGAATGGCTGGCCGGGGTCCCTGGCAAGCGTCAGGTGATCAAGGACCGGCGCGGCCGGCTGATCAAGGATGTCCAGGTCACCAAAAACGCCAAGGCCGGCAAGCCCTTGGCGTTGTCCATTGACCTGCGCCTGCAATACCTGGCCAACCGCGAATTGCGCAACGCGATCATCGAGAACGGCGCCAAGGCCGGCAGCCTGGTGATCATGGACGTGAAGACCGGCGAGATTCTCGCGATGGTCAACCAGCCGACCTACAACCCGAACAACCGTCGCAACCTGCAACCGGCGATGATGCGCAACCGCGCGATGATCGACGTGTTCGAGCCGGGTTCGACCATGAAAGCGATTTCGATGAGCGCTGCGATCGAAACCGGCCGCTGGAAACCGAGCGACACCGTCGAGGTGTATCCGGGCTCCTTGCAGATTGGCAAGTACACCATCAAGGACGTATCCAAGACCGAAGGCCCGGTGCTCGACCTGACCGGCATCCTGATCAACTCCAGTAACGTCGGCATGAGCAAGGTTGCCTTCGACATTGGCGGCGAAACCATTTTCCGTCTCGCGCAGAAAGTCGGCCTCGGCCAGGACACCGGCCTGGGCTTCCCGGGCGAGCGCGTCGGCAACCTGCCGAACTACCGCGAGTGGCGCAAGGCAGAAACCGCCACGCTGTCCTACGGCTACGGTATCTCCGTGACCGCAATCCAGCTGGTTCACGCTTTCTCGGCCCTGGCCAACAACGGTCGCCTCGCACCGCTGACCTTGATCAAGACCGACAAGGCACCGCAAACCACCCAGGTGTTGCCGGAGGCGGTCGCGAAAACCATGCAAGGCATGCTGCAACAAGTGATCGAAGCCCCGCGCGGCGTATTCCGTGCACAAGTGCCGGCGTATCACGTGGGCGGCAAGTCGGGTACTGCGCGTAAAACCTCGGTCGGTACCAAGGGTTACGCCGAAAACTCCTACCGTTCGCTGTTCGCCGGCTTCGGCCCGATGAGCGATCCGCGTTACGCCATCGTGGTGGTGATCGACGAGCCGACCAAGGCCGGTTACTTCGGTGGCCTGGTTTCCGCGCCGGTGTTCAGCCGCGTGATGTCGGGCACCCTGCGCCTGATGAACATTACGCCGGACAACCTGCCACCTACTCAACAAGCGAACGCAACACCGGTCGTTCCGCTGAAAGCCAATGGAGGGCGCGGCTGATGTCCCTGAGCCTGAACAAGATTTTCCCTCACGCCGGCCACGATCTGCTGATTCGCGAGCTCGCCCTGGACAGCCGCAATGTGCGCGCGGGCGATCTGTTCCTTGCCGTGCCGGGCGGGAAATTCGATGGGCGCGCACATATTGCCGACGCCTTGCAGCGCGGTGCTGCCGCGGTGGCCTATGAAGTAGAAGGCGCCACGGTCCTGCCGATCACTGAAGTGCCGCTGATTCCGGTCAAGGGCCTGGCGGCTCAGCTGTCGGACATCGCCGGGCGTTTTTATGGCGAGCCGAGCCATCACCTGAACCTGGTGGGCGTAACCGGTACCAACGGCAAGACCAGCGTGACGCAATTGGTCGCCCAGGCACTGGACCTGCTCGGCCAGCACTGCGGCCTGGTCGGTACACTCGGTTGCGGTTTCTACGGAGCGCTGGAAAGCGGCCTGCACACCACGCCAAACCCGATTGCCGTGCAAGCGACCCTGGCGGACCTGAAGAAGGCTGGGGCCAAAGCCGTGGCGATGGAAGTGTCTTCCCATGGCCTGGACCAGGGCCGCGTGACTGCACTGGCCTTCGATGTGGCGGTGATGACCAACCTGTCCCGCGATCACCTGGATTACCACGGCACCATGCAGGCTTACGGCGAAGCCAAGGGCAAGCTGTTTGCCTGGAATGACTTGAAATGCCGCGTGGTCAACCTCGACGACGCATTTGGTCGGCAACTGGCCGCCGACAAGCTCGAGTCGCGGTTGATCACCTATAGCCTGGAAGATTCCAGCGCTTATCTGTATTGCCGCCAGGCGCAATTCGACGACGAAGGCGTGCGCGCCACGCTGGTCACGCCACAGGGCGAGCACCACTTGCGCAGCACCTTGCTCGGTCGCTTCAACCTGAGCAATGTCCTGGCGGCTGTCGGCGCGTTGCTCGGTCTGGATTACGCCCTGGACGAAATCCTCAAGGTGCTGCCGCAGCTTGAAGGCCCTGCCGGGCGCATGCAGCGTCTGGGCGGTGGTTCGCAGCCGCTGGTGGTGGTCGATTACGCCCACACCCCGGATGCCCTGGAAAAAGTACTGCTGGCCCTGCGTCCACACGCCAAGGGCCGGTTGCTGTGCCTGTTCGGCTGTGGCGGCGACCGCGATCGCGGCAAGCGTCCATTGATGGCCGAGGTGGTCGAGCGCCTGGCCGATGGCGTACTGGTCACCGACGACAACCCGCGTACTGAAGACCCTGCAGTGATTTTCGATGACATCCGTGCCGGTTTCACGGCTGTGGATAAAGTGGAGTTCGTTGCCGGTCGTGGTCAGGCGATTGCCCGGCTGATCGCCAGTGCCTCGGTGGATGACGTGATTGTCCTGGCCGGTAAAGGTCACGAGGACTATCAGGAAATCAACGGCGAACGCCATGCCTTTTCCGATCTGGTCGAGGCCGATCATGCCTTGACCGCGTGGGAGGTGGCCCATGCTTAAGGCCTTGAGACTGAGTGAACTGACCGGTGCGCTGAATGCTCGCCTGGTGTCTGCCGATGCCAGCTTCGACGGCGTCAGCATCGACAGCCGTGCGATCAAACCCGGTCAACTGTTTATCGCGTTGGCCGGTCCGCGCTTCGATGGTCATGATTATCTGAATGAAGTCGCGGCCAAGGGCGCCGTGGCCGCGCTGGTCGAGCGTGAAGTCGCCGACAGCACGCTGCCGCAATTGCTGGTCAGCGACACCCGCCAGGCCCTTGGCCAGTTAGGCGCGCTGAGTCGCGCCGCCTACACCCATCCGGTCGCGGCCATTACCGGTTCCAGTGGCAAGACCACGGTCAAGGAAATGCTTGCGAGCATCCTGCGCACGCGCGGTGCGGTGCTGGCGACCCGTGGCAACCTGAATAACGACCTCGGCGTTCCGTTGACCCTGCTCGAACTGGCGCCGGAACATACCGCTGCGGTGATCGAGCTGGGTGCCTCGCGCCTGGGCGAAATTGCCTACACCGTGAGCATGACCAAACCCCATGTGGCCGTTCTCAATAACGCCGGGACCGCCCACGTCGGCGAGTTCGGTGGTCCGGAAAAAATCGTCGAAGCCAAGGGCGAGATTATCGAAGGGCTGGATGCCGATGGCGTCGCCGTTCTCAATCTTGACGACAAGGCATTCGGTATCTGGAAGGCGCGCGCCGGTGACCGCAAAGTGCTGACGTTTGCGTTGAGCAACGCCAGCGCCGATTTCCATGCCAGTGACCTGGCCACCGATGCTCGCGGCTGCCCGGCGTTCAACCTGCACAGCCCTGAAGGTGTGGCGCGCGTTCAACTGAACCTGCTCGGCACCCACAACGTTGCCAATGCCATGGCCGCCGCCGCTGCCGCCCATGCCCTGGGTGTGTCGCTGTCCGGTATCGCCGCCGGCCTTGGCGCGGTGCAACCGGTCAAGGGGCGCACCGTTGCGCAATTGGCCAGCAATGGCATGCGCGTGATCGATGACACTTACAACGCCAATCCCACCTCCATGTGCGCTGCCGTTGATATACTCGCCGGCTTTTCCGGCCGCACCGTTCTGGTGCTCGGGGATATCGGCGAGTTGGGCGATTGGGCGGAGCAGGGGCACCGCGACGTGGGCGAATACGCCCGTGGCAAGGTTTCTGCGCTGTACGCCGTCGGGCCAATGATGGTTCACGCCGTCAACGCCTTCGGTCCACAGGCTTTTCACTTCAGCACGCAGGCTGAGCTGATCAAGGCCCTGGGCGCCGAACAAGACACAAACACCACCATTTTGATCAAGGGGTCGCGCAGCGCTGCGATGGAAAACGTCGTCGCCGCCTTGTGCGGGTCCAGTCTGGAGAAACATTAATGCTGCTGCTGCTAGCGGAGTATCTGCAACAGTTCTACAAAGGCTTCGCGGTCTTCCAGTACCTGACCCTGCGCGGGATTCTCGGTGTGCTGACCGCGCTGGTCTTGTCGCTGTGCTATGGCCCGTGGATGATCCGCACGTTGCAGAACCGTCAGATCGGTCAATCCGTTCGCAACGACGGCCCGCAGTCGCACCTGTCGAAGTCGGGTACCCCGACCATGGGCGGCGCGCTGATTCTGTCGTCTATCGGCGTCAGCACCCTGCTTTGGGCTGACCTGAGCAACCGCTATGTCTGGGTCGTACTGCTGGTGACCCTGCTGTTCGGCGCAATCGGCTGGGTCGACGACTACCGCAAGGTCATCGAGAAAAACTCCCGCGGCCTGCCAAGCCGCTGGAAGTATTTCTGGCAGTCGGTATTTGGCCTGGGCGCGGCGATCTTCCTGTATGTGACCGCCGCCACTCCGGTAGAAACCACGCTGATTCTGCCGATGCTCAAGGACTACAGCATTCCGTTGGGCGCCGGCTTCATTGTCCTGACCTATTTTGTGATCGTCGGTTCGAGCAACGCGGTCAACCTGACCGACGGCCTCGACGGCCTGGCGATCATGCCGACGGTGATGGTGGGCGGCGGCCTGGGCATTTTCTGCTACCTGTCGGGTAACGTGAAATTCGCCGAATACCTGCTGATTCCTTATGTACCGGGCGCCGGTGAATTGATCGTGTTCTGTGGCGCACTGATCGGAGCAGGCCTGGGCTTCCTCTGGTTCAACACCTATCCGGCACAAGTCTTCATGGGTGACGTCGGTGCACTGGCGCTGGGCGCGRCTCTGGGCACCATCGCGGTGATCGTCCGTCAGGAAATCGTCCTGTTCATCATGGGCGGCGTGTTCGTGATGGAAACCCTGTCAGTCGTCATTCAGGTCGCCTCTTTTAAACTGACCGGTCGCCGCGTATTCCGCATGGCACCGATTCACCACCACTTTGAACTCAAGGGCTGGCCCGAGCCGCGCGTGATCGTCCGTTTCTGGATCATCACCGTGATTCTCGTGCTGGTCGGCCTTGCCACCCTGAAGCTGAGGTAGAAACTCGTGTCTCTGATCGCTTCTGACCACTTCCGCATCGTTGTCGGCCTCGGCAAGAGCGGCATGTCCCTGGTTCGCTTCCTGGCGAACCGGGGCGTGGCGTTTGCCGTGGCCGATACGCGGGAAAATCCACCGGAACTGGCCACGCTCAAGCGTGACTATCCGCACGTGGAAGTGCGTTGTGGCGAACTGGACGTCGAGTTCCTGTGCCGTGCCGACGAACTCTACGTCAGCCCCGGTCTGGCGCTGGCGACCCCGGCCCTGCAGGCAGCCGCCGCTCGTGGCGTGAAATTGTCCGGCGACATCGAACTGTTCGCGCGTAACGCGAAGGCGCCGATCGTGGCCATCAGCGGTTCCAACGCGAAAAGCACTGTCACCACCCTGGTCGGCGAAATGGCGGCTGCGGCAGGTAAGCGTGTCGCCGTCGGCGGCAATCTCGGTACCCCGGCGTTGGACTTGCTCAGCGACGACATCGAGTTGTACGTGATGGAACTGTCGAGTTTCCAGTTGGAAACCACCGATCAGCTCAACGCCGAAGTGGCGACCGTGCTCAATATCAGCGAAGACCACATGGACCGTTACAGCGGTCTGCCGGCCTATCACCTGGCCAAGCACCGGATCTTCCGGGGCGCCAGGCAGTTCGTGGTCAATCGCCAGGATGCCCTGAGTCGCCCGTTGATGGGCGAGGGCCAGCCGTGCTGGACCTTCGGTCTGAGCAAACCCGATTTCAAAGCCTTCGGTATCCGTGAAGAAGACGGCGAGAAATACCTGGCCTTCGAGTTCCAGAACCTGATGCCGGTGCGCGAGTTGAAGATTCGCGGTGCCCACAACCAGTCCAACGCCCTGGCAGCCCTGGCGCTGGGCCATGCGGTTGGCCTGCCGTTCGATGCCATGTTGTCGAGCCTGCGCACCTTCGCCGGTCTCGAACATCGCTGCCAATGGGTCCGTGACCTCGACGGCGTGGGCTATTACAACGATTCCAAAGCCACCAACGTCGGCGCCGCACTGGCGGCCATCGAAGGTTTGGGCGCAGACATCGACGGTAAAGTCGTGCTGATCGCCGGTGGCGACGGCAAGGGTGCCGAATTCAAGGACCTGCGCGATCCGGTGGCGGCCAACTGCCGCGCCGTGGTGCTGATGGGCCGCGATTCCGACAAGATCGGTGAGGCCATCGGCGACGCCGTACCGCTGATCCGCGCCGGCTCCCTGGTCGAAGCCGTCGAGCAATGCCGCGCCGCAGCCCAGCCGGGCGACGTGGTGCTGTTGTCGCCAGCCTGCGCCAGTTTCGACATGTTCAAGAACTACGAAGACCGCGGTCACCAGTTCGTCCAAGCCGTGGAGGATCTGGCATGAGCCTGAGAGACATCATCAAGCCATACCCTTCGCCGATCATCACCGGACGCGGTATTGACCTCGATTTCCCGATGCTCGCCGGTTGCCTGACGCTGCTCGGCCTTGGGCTGATCATGATTGCCTCGGCATCGACCGAAGTGGCGGCAGTGCAGTCTGGCAGCGCCCTGTATTACATGATTCGCCACCTTATTTACGTGGTGCTGGGTCTGGGGGCCTGCATCGTCACCATGATGATCCCGATTGCCACCTGGCAACGCCTGGGCTGGTTGATGCTGCTGGGTGCATTCGGCTTGCTGGTGATGGTGATCGTTCCGGGGATCGGCCGTGAGGTTAACGGCTCGATGCGCTGGATCGGCTTCAGTTTCTTCAACGTCCAGCCTTCCGAGATCGCCAAGGTGTTCGTGGTGATCTACCTCGCCGGCTATCTGGTGCGTCGCCAGAAAGAAGTGCGTGAAAGCTGGATGGGCTTTTTCAAGCCGTTCATCGTGCTGCTGCCGATGGCGGGCCTGCTGCTGATGGAGCCGGACTTCGGTGCCACCGTCGTGATGATGGGTGCCGCGGCGGCGATGCTGTTCCTTGGCGGCGTCGGGCTGTTCCGTTTTTCCCTGATGGTGGTGCTGGCCGTCGGTGCGGTGGTGCTGTTGATTCAAATGCAGCCGTATCGAATGGCGCGTCTGACCAACTTTGCCGATCCGTGGGCTGACCAGTTCGGCGCCGGCTATCAGTTGTCCCAGGCATTGATCGCTTTCGGTCGCGGCGAATGGCTGGGCGTTGGCCTGGGCAACAGCGTGCAGAAACAGTTCTACCTGCCGGAAGCCCACACTGACTTCGTATTCTCGGTCCTGGCCGAAGAACTGGGCGCGGTGGGTTCGCTGTGCACCGTGGCACTGTTCGTCTTCGTGTGTATTCGTGGCATGTACATCGGTTTGTGGGCCGAGAAGGCCAAGCAGTTTTTTGCTGCTTATRTCGCCTACGGCTTGTCGTTCCTGTGGATTGGTCAATTCCTGATCAATATCGGCGTGAACGTCGGCCTGCTGCCGACCAAGGGACTGACCCTGCCGTTCCTCAGTTACGGCGGCAGCTCGTTGGTGATTTGCTGCGCCTGTCTCGGCTTGTTGCTGCGCATCGAGTGGGAAAGTCGAACCCATCTGGGCAGTGAAGAGATGGAGTTCCATGAGAGCGACTTCGCCGAGGAGTCGAACCATGGGCGCTAACGTCATGATCATGGCCGGCGGCACCGGTGGCCACGTGTTCCCGGCGCTGGCCTGCGCTCGCGAATTCCAGGCGCGCGGTTATACCGTGCACTGGCTCGGCACCCCGCGTGGCATCGAGAACGACCTGGTGCCGGCGGCCGGTATCGAGCTGCATCGGATCAACGCCAGCGGTCTGCGCGGCAAGGGCAAATTGTCCCTGCTCAAGGCACCGTTCATGTTGTTCAAGTCGGTCTGGCAGGCGCGGGCGATCATTCGCCGTCTGCAACCGGTCTGTGTCGTGGGTTTTGGTGGTTTTGTGACCGGCCCTGGCGGTGTCGCGGCCAAACTAGCCGGCGTGCCGGTGATCGTTCACGAGCAGAACGCCGTGGCCGGTACCGCCAATCGGTTGCTGGTGCCGTTGGCCGCCCGAGTCTGTGAAGCGTTCCCCGACACCTTTACCCTGTCGGGCAGCCGCCGGACCACCGGTAATCCGGTGCGCACCGAGCTGTTCCTCGAGACATCGCGACCTGCCCTGACCGGTCGCAAGGCGCGTTTGCTGATCCTGGGCGGAAGCCTGGGCGCAGAGCCGTTGAACAAGTTGCTGCCTGAAGCCCTGTCGCAAGTCGCTGCTGATCTGCGTCCGGAAGTGTTCCATCAGGCCGGCAAAAACCACGATGAAGTGACTGCAGAGCGCTATCGCGCGGCTGGCGTCGAGGCGCAGGTGCAGCCCTTCATCAAAGACATGGCCCAAGCCTACAGCTGGGCCGACCTGGTGGTATGTCGCGCAGGCGCGCTGACCATCAGTGAACTGGCCGCCGCCGGTCTGCCCTCGATGCTGGTGCCTTTGCCTCATGCCATCGACGATCACCAGACCCGCAACGCCGAATATTTGGCCCGTGAAGGCGCAGCCTTCCTGATGCCGCAAAGAACGACTGGCGCAGCGGATCTTGCCGCTCGCCTGACAGAGGTCCTGATGCAACCACAACGACTCAACGAAATGGCTACCGCGGCACGCCGCCTGGCCAAACCCGATGCCACCCGTAACGTGGTCGATAGCTGCCTGGAGGTGGCCCATGGTTGAGAATCAGAAAGCCATGCCGCAACCGGAAATGCGCCGCATCCGCCGCATCCACTTCGTCGGTATCGGCGGTGTGGGCATGTGCGGGATTGCTGAAGTGTTGTTGAACCTGGGCTATGAAGTGTCCGGTTCCGACCTGAAGGCTTCGCCGGTGACCGAGCGTCTGGAGTCCTTCGGGGCGCAGATCTTCATCGGCCACCGCGCCGAGAACGCCGCTGCCGCCGACGTGCTGGTGGTGTCGAGCGCCGTGAACACGTCCAACCCGGAAGTCGCAACCGCACTGGAACGTCGTATTCCGGTGGTGCCGCGTGCAGAGATGCTGGCGGAGCTGATGCGCTATCGCCACGGCATCGCCGTTGCCGGTACCCACGGCAAAACCACAACCACCAGCCTGATCGCTTCGGTGTTCGCGGCCGGTGGCCTGGACCCGACGTTCGTGATCGGTGGCCGCCTGAATGCCGCGGGCACCAATGCCCAGCTCGGCACCAGCCGTTACCTGATCGCCGAGGCCGACGAAAGCGATGCGAGCTTCCTGCACTTGCAGCCGCTGGTGGCCGTGGTCACCAACATCGACGCCGATCACATGGCGACCTACGACGGTGACTTCAACAAGCTGAAGAAAACCTTCGTCGAATTCCTGCACAACCTGCCGTTCTACGGTCTGGCGGTGGTGTGCCTGGACGACCCGGTGGTGCGTGAAATCCTCCCGCAGGTCAAGCGTCCGACCGTTACCTACGGCTTCGGCGAAGACTGCGACGTGCGCGCCATCAATGTGCGCCAGCAAGGCATGCAGACCTTCTTCACCGTACTGCGTCCCGACCGCGAGCCACTGGATGTTTCGGTGAACATGCCGGGCAACCACAACGTATTGAACGCCCTTGCGACCATCTGCATCGCCACCGACGAAGGCGTCAGCGATGAAGCCATCGTCCAGGGCCTGTCCGGGTTCCAGGGTGTCGGCCGACGCTTCCAGGTCTACGGCGAACTGCCGGTAGACGGCGGCAATGTGATGCTGGTCGACGACTACGGTCACCACCCGACCGAAGTCGCGGCCGTGATCAAGGCCGTGCGCGGTGGCTGGCCGGAGCGCCGCCTGGTGATGGTCTACCAGCCGCACCGTTACAGCCGCACCCGTGACCTGTACGACGATTTCGTCAATGTGCTGGCTGACGCCAACGTACTGCTGCTGATGGAAGTCTACCCGGCCGGCGAAGAGCCGATTCCGGGCGCCGACAGCCGCAAGCTGTGCAACAGCATCCGTCAGCGTGGCCAGCTCGACCCGATCTACATCGAGCGTGGCGTCGACCTCGCACCAGTGGTCAAGCCGCTGCTGCGCGCCGGCGACATCCTGCTGTGCCAGGGCGCCGGCGATATCGGCGGTCTCGCACCAAAACTGTTGAAAAGCGAGTTGTTCGCCGGTGCCGTTGCCGCGCCGGAGAAGGGGAAGTTGAAATGACTGCTGCCTACGCCAACCTGGTCTCCACGATCGCGCCGAAAGACTTCGGCCGCGTCGCCGTGCTGTTCGGCGGCAAGAGTGCCGAGCGTGAGGTCTCCCTGAAGTCGGGTAACGCCGTTCTGGACGCACTGCAAAGCGCCGGTGTGGACGCGTTCGGCCTCGACGTGGGCGATGACCTGCTGCAGCGACTGCTCAACGAAAAGATCGACCGCGCCTTCATCATCCTCCACGGTCGTGGCGGTGAAGACGGCAGCATGCAGGGCCTGCTCGAATGCCTGGGCATTCCGTACACCGGCAGCGGCATCCTGGCTTCGGCCCTGGCCATGGACAAACTGCGCACCAAGCAGGTCTGGCACAGCCTGGGCATTCCGACCCCACGTCACGCGGTACTGAGCAGCGAAGCCGATTGTATTTCGGCGGCGACGGAACTGGGCTTCCCTTTGATCGTCAAACCGGCCCATGAAGGTTCAAGTATCGGTATGGCCAAAGTGAGTTCCGCGTCCGAATTGATCGACGCATGGAAAGCGGCCAGTACCTACGATTCGCAAGTGCTGGTCGAGCAATGGATTCACGGTCCGGAGTTCACCATCGCCACCCTGCGTGACCAGGTGTTGCCACCGATTGCCCTGAGCACGACGCACAGCTTCTACGACTACGACGCCAAGTACATCGCCAACGATACCCAGTACCGCATTCCGTGCGGTCTGGACAGCGCCAAGGAAAAGGAACTCATGGACCTCACGGCGAAAGCCTGTGAAGCGCTGGGTATCGCCGGTTGGGGCAGGGCAGACGTGATGCAGGACGCCGAAGGGCAGTTTTGGTTCCTGGAAGTCAACACCGCACCGGGCATGACCGATCACAGCCTGGTGCCGATGGCGGCCCGTGCCGCCGGTCTGGATTTCCAGCAACTGGTTCTGGCCATTCTGGCCGAGAGCGTTGCCGGCAACACTGCCGGTAACCAAGAGTCGACGAGAGGTTAAGGCCATGCAAGGCGCTCAGCTCAGACATCAGCCCACCGCACCGACCGGCCGCAAGCCGGTGCCGCGGGGTGCCAGCCGAATGGTGGCCAAAGAGCCGATGTCCGCGCGCCTGCCGAAAGCCAACTTCGGTTTTCTCAAAGCGTTGTTCTGGCCGGTAGTGCTGGTGGCTTTGGGGTTCGGTACTTACGAAGGCGCGACACGGCTGTTGCCGTATGCCGACCGGCCGATCACCAGAATCAATGTGCAGGGCGACTTGAGTTACATCAGCCAGCAAGCAGTGCAGCAGCGGATCGCCCCTTACGTGGCGTCGAGCTTCTTCACTATCGACCTGGCGAGCATGCGCACCGAGCTGGAAACGATGCCATGGATTGCCCACGCCGAAGTGCGCAGGGTGTGGCCGGATCAAGTGGTGATCCGCCTGGAAGAACAACTGCCGGTGGCCCGTTGGGGCGACGAATCGCTGTTGAACAACCAGGGGCAGGCGTTCACTCCGCGCGAGCTGGCGAACTACGAACACTTGCCTCAGCTGTTCGGCCCGCAGCGGGCTCAACAGCAAGTGATGCAGCAATACCAGGTGTTGAGCCAGATGCTCAGGCCGCTGGGCTTCTCGATTGCACGCCTGGAACTGCGTGATCGCGGCAGCTGGTTCCTGACCACCGGCCCCGGCAGCGCGGGTCCCGGGATCGAACTGCTGCTGGGACGCGGCAACCAGGTGGAAAAGATGCGCCGTTTCATCGCCATCTATGACAAGACGCTCAAAGAACAGATTACGAACATTGCGCGCATCGATCTGCGCTACGCCAACGGCCTCGCTGTTGGCTGGCGGGAACCTGTAGCGCCCACGGCAGCCCAACCCGCTGTCGCGAAGAATTAAGAAGAGGCAGGACCCATGGCAAACGTGCAAAGCGGCAAAATGATCGTCGGTCTCGATATCGGCACCTCCAAGGTGGTGGCGCTGGTGGGCGAGGTCGCGGACGACGGCACGCTGGAAATCGTCGGGATCGGTACCCATCCGTCCCGTGGCCTGAAAAAAGGCGTGGTGGTGAACATCGAGTCCACCGTGCAATCGATCCAGCGCGCCATCGAAGAAGCGCAGCTGATGGCGGGTTGCCGGATTCACTCGGCGTTCGTCGGCGTGGCCGGCAATCACATCCGCAGCCTGAACTCCCACGGCATCGTGGCGATTCGTGATCGCGAAGTCAGCTCGGCGGACCTTGAGCGTGTACTCGACGCGGCCCAGGCCGTGGCGATCCCGGCTGACCAGCGAGTGCTGCATACCCTGCCGCAGGATTACGTGATCGATAACCAGGAAGGCGTCCGCGAGCCACTGGGCATGTCCGGCGTGCGTCTGGAAGCCAAGGTCCACGTGGTCACCTGCGCCGTCAATGCCGCACAGAACATTGAAAAATGCGTGCGTCGTTGTGGCCTGGAAATCGACGACATCATTCTCGAACAGCTGGCTTCCGCGTATTCGGTACTGACCGATGACGAGAAAGAGCTGGGCGTGTGCCTGGTGGACATCGGCGGCGGCACCACCGACATCGCGATCTTCACCGAAGGCGCGATCCGCCACACCGCGGTAATCCCGATTGCCGGCGACCAGGTGACCAACGACATCGCCATGGCGTTGCGCACTCCGACCCAGTACGCCGAAGAAATCAAGATCCGCTACGCCTGCGCCCTGGCCAAGCTGGCCGGTGCCGGTGAAACCATCAAGGTGCCAAGTGTTGGCGACCGTCCACCACGCGAGCTGTCCCGCCAGGCCCTGGCCGAAGTGGTCGAGCCGCGCTACGACGAACTGTTCACGCTGATCCAGGCCGAACTGCGCCGCAGCGGCTACGAAGACCTGATCCCGGCCGGCATCGTGCTGACCGGCGGTACATCGAAGATGGAAGGCGCTACCGAACTGGCCGAGGAAATCTTCCACATGCCGGTGCGCCTGGGCGTGCCTCACGGCGTGAAAGGTCTGGATGACGTGGTGCGCAACCCGATCTATTCCACCGGCGTCGGCCTGTTGATGTACGGCCTGCAGAAGCAGTCCGACGGCATCTCGTTCTCGGGCATCGGCAGCCGCGACAGCTACAGCAACGAAGAGCCACAGGCTCCGCTGCTGGACCGCCTGAAGAAGTGGGTCCAGGGCAATTTCTGAAGATTTACCGTTACACCGTTACACCGAAGCACGCAGTAGGCGAAAAAACTAGAGAATGTAAAGGAGAGGGAAAATGTTCGAACTCGTAGACAACATCCCCGCAAGCCCGGTAATCAAAGTTATCGGTGTCGGCGGTGGCGGCGGCAACGCTGTCAACCACATGGTCAAGAGCAACATCGAAGGCGTCGAGTTCATCTGCGCCAACACCGATGCTCAAGCGCTGAAAAGCATCGGCGCGCGGACCATCCTGCAACTGGGCACCGGCGTGACCAAAGGTCTCGGCGCTGGCGCCAACCCTGAAGTAGGTCGTCAGGCCGCTCTCGAAGATCGTGAGCGCATTGCCGAAGTCCTCCAGGGCACCAATATGGTGTTCATCACCACGGGCATGGGCGGTGGTACCGGTACCGGTGCTGCGCCAATCATTGCTGAAGTGGCCAAGGAAATGGGGATCCTCACCGTTGCGGTGGTGACTCGTCCGTTCCCGTTCGAAGGCCGCAAGCGCATGCAGATCGCCGACGAAGGTATTCGTCTGCTGTCTGAAAGCGTCGACTCGTTGATCACTATTCCCAACGAGAAGCTGCTGACCATCCTCGGTAAAGACGCCAGCCTGCTGTCGGCTTTCGCCAAGGCTGACGATGTACTGGCCGGTGCCGTTCGCGGTATCTCCGACATCATCAAGCGTCCGGGCATGATCAACGTCGACTTTGCCGACGTACGTACCGTGATGAGCGAAATGGGCATGGCGATGATGGGCACTGGCTGCGCCAGCGGTCCGAACCGTGCACGTGAGGCCACCGAAGCGGCCATTCGCAACCCGTTGCTGGAAGACGTGAACCTGCAAGGTGCGCGCGGCATCCTGGTGAACATCACCGCCGGTCCTGACCTGTCCCTGGGTGAGTACTCCGATGTGGGTAGCATCATCGAAGCCTTCGCTTCCGAGCACGCGATGGTCAAGGTCGGTACCGTTATCGATCCGGACATGCGCGACGAGCTGCACGTGACTGTTGTTGCCACAGGACTGGGCGCTAAAATCGAGAAGCCTGTGAAGGTCATCGACAACACCGTCCACACTTCGATGTCCACACAGCCACAACAACAGGCCCCTGTTCGTCAGGAAGCTCCAGCGGTGAACTACCGTGACCTGGACCGTCCGACCGTCATGCGCAACCAGGCCCAGGCCGGTGCTGCGGCTGCCGCGAAGATGAATCCGCAAGATGACCTGGACTACCTGGACATCCCGGCATTCCTGCGTCGTCAGGCCGATTGATGAAATGTATCAGGGGTATTAGGGTGATTGGTGTTCAGCAAAGGTCTGGTCTGCTATCATCGCCAGCCTTTGTTGATACCAGTTCGCAATTTGCGCTGAAGCGGCCCATGCCATGATTAAACAACGCACCCTGAAGAATATTATCCGTGCCACAGGTGTCGGCCTGCACTCCGGGGAGAAGGTCTACCTGACCCTCAAGCCAGCGCCTGTCGATACCGGCATTGTGTTTTGTCGCGCCGACCTCGACCCCGTGGTGCAGATTCCTGCCCGCGCGGAAAACGTTGGTGAAACCACTATGTCGACCACGCTCGTTAATGGTGACGTCAAAGTGGACACGGTAGAGCACCTGCTCTCGGCCATGGCAGGCCTGGGCATCGATAACGCCTACGTCGAGCTCTCCGCGTCCGAAGTCCCGATCATGGATGGTAGCGCTGGACCTTTCGTATTCCTGATTCAATCGGCTGGCCTGGAAGAACAGGACGCCGCCAAGAAGTTCATCCGCATCCTGCGTGAAGTGACAGTGGAAGACGGCGACAAGCGCGCCACTTTCGTCCCTTTCGAAGGGTTCAAGGTGAGCTTCGAGATCGATTTCGATCACCCGGTTTTCCGTGACCGCACACAAAGTGCAAGCGTGGATTTTTCCAGCACTTCGTTTGTAAAAGAAGTCAGCCGCGCCCGTACCTTTGGTTTCATGAGTGACATCGAGTACCTGCGCAAGCACAACCTCGCACTCGGCGGCAGCGTTGAAAACGCTATTGTGGTCGACGCCGATGGCGTACTGAACGAAGACGGCCTTCGCTATGAAGACGAATTCGTGAAGCACAAGATTCTCGATGCAATTGGTGACCTCTACCTGCTGGGCAATAGCCTGATTGGTGAGTTCAAGGGCTTCAAGTCCGGCCACGCGCTGAACAACCAGCTGCTGCGCAAGTTGATTGAGCAGACAGATGCCTGGGAAGTCGTGACGTTCGAAGACGCCAGTACTGCACCGATCTCTTACATGCGTCCGGTTGCGGCCGTGTAAGTAAAAAACCTCTCTAGTTTTTAAAGGCTGCCTTCGGGTGGCCTTTTTTTATGTCCCGAATTTTGTGTTGCCTGGGCTGACCTCATCGTCGGAACGCCGCCCATCCAATGAAAATCCTATTCGGCACAAACAACCCGATTACGCCCCCCTTCCTTGGCCTGATACAACGCCTTGTCGGCACTGAACAGCAATTGCTCCAGGTTGATATCGCTGACCTCCGTCCAGGTGGCAATACCGATACTCACGCTCATCGGCGGTTCACCGGCGTCCACCATCGGCAATTTTTGCACCGCCTCGCGGATTTGTTCGGCGATCTGCCGCGCGCCTTCGCTGTCAGTTTCGGCCAGGACCACCGAAAACTCTTCACCACCATAGCGAGCCACCAGGTCTGCCGGGCGATGGACACTGGCGCGGATGACCTCGGCCAATGCCCGCAAGGCGTCGTCGCCGGCCTGATGCCCGTGCCGGTCATTGAAGGCCTTGAAGTGATCGGCATCGATCATCAGCAACGACAACGGCTTGCCGCTGCGCTGCGCACGAAACCACTCATGGCGCAGGGTCTGATCAAGGGATCGACGGTTGGCCACGCCGGTCAAGGCATCGGTGGCCGCCAATAGCGCCAATTCCTGCTCGGCATATTGGCGCAGTCGCAGCTCGCGGCAGAGCAGCCAGGTCAGCCACAACAGACCGATGCACAAAACCCCCGTCGCACCGCTGATCACATAGACCGTGCGGTTCCAGGTGGCGAACACTTCATCGATGGAAAGGGCCACGATGACGGTAAGCGGCAGATTGCCGACCCGGGAAAAGGTGTACAGGCGCGGTTGATGGTCGACACTCGACACGCTTTCGAAGGTACCACTGCGCTCCTGCAGCATACGTGCGACGTTGGGGCGGCTGGAGAAGTTCTTGCCGATGGCGTTTTGTTCCCGGTACGGCTTCTGCGCCAGGAGAATCCCCTCGTCGTTGATGATGCCCAGCGTACTGCCGGTACCGATATCGAGGCTGTTGAACAGTTGATCGAAGTAGCTCATGCGCATCGACGCCACCGCGACCCCCAGAAACTCACCCGTGGGAGAGGAAATGCGTCGGCTGAAACTGATGCGCCATTCGTCGCTGTCATCGCAGTCGCAGCGCGGCTTGAACGGACGGCTGATGAACATGCCGGAGTCGCGATTGAAGACATGGGCCAGGAAATAATCGCGGTCAGCGAAGTTGCCCGGTTTCGGTTCGATCAACGATGAGTCGGCCAGCACGTCGCCGTGCTTGTCCAGCAGCAGGATGTCGCCCTTGTAGCGCGCGGTTGTGGAGCGGTCGAACAGCACCAGGTGACGTATCTGCGGCGAAACCTGTTTCAGGTCGTCCCGTTGGGCGGCGGCGATCAGGCCCTGCAAGGTCAGGTCATAGAGCTCGACCGTACGCAGGACATCGGCATCGATCAGTTGCGCAATGGTGGTCGCGCTGCGTGTGGCGGTCTGCTGGGCATTGGCGTGCTCGCGGATCAGCAGGAAAGTGACGATGCACAGGATCGAGATGACAGTCAGGGTGCTACCGAGGATCACCATGATCTCGGGTCGCCCGGGCGGGCCTTGAAATTGCGGGGTGCGGCTTGCGGTCATAGGGCTGACGTCTGCTAAAGGGACGTTGTAAGCGTAGTTGCATAAACGTAGCAGCCGAGTGAATCGTTTCTGTTGCGCGAACGATTGATCAATTACGTGGGCGTCAGTGACTTGCGTTGCAAAATTTGCAATGAAGGTTGAGTCGCCAATAAAAAAGCCGCTGACAGCAGCGGCTTTGCAGACAACTTTTCAAAGGGAAGAGCCGATGAAAAGTGTCAAGGGAAACGGGAGTGATCGGTGCAGATCAGCTGTCTTTCTCGGCCTGGGCGTCTTGCGCAGCCTTGGCGGTCATCTCGATCTGATGCTCTTCGAACGCCGCAGCGCGTGCGGTGTTATGCGCGACGAAAGTCTGCGACTCTTCCGCCATCGTCAACGGCGACAGGAACAAAGAGGACAAAACGAAAGCGCTGGCAATACCCATACTGTTGGACATCTTTAAAACCTTCTTGCTTGGCAAGTGCTGTTTGGTGCGGGCAAAGATAAGGATATGGAGCGAGGGGAAAAAGAGTGGATTCATGAAAGGACTGTTGCGGCAACAGCAATAGTTGGTTGAGCGCACACTTGTGTTCAACCCGAAACCAATGTGGGAGCGAGCTTGCTCGCGATAGCATCACCTCGGTTCAGAAGTTGCACCGAGTCGCCTGTATCGCGAGCAAGCTCGCTCCCACAAGGGAATGGGGATTCAGACGGGCAGATGAATCCCGAACGTATTCATCCCATGGTCACTGCGCACGAACACATCGCCGCCGTGCATCAACGCAATCGCCTTGACGATGGCCAGCCCTAAACCGTGATTGTGGCCGCTGTTGCTGCGCGAAGCATCAACCCGATAGAAGCGCTCGAACAGCCGTGGCAGGTGTTCACGGGCAATCGGCGAACCGGGGTTGGCGACGCCGATGCTGACCTGGTGTTCTGCGGCTTCAATGCGCACCTGAATCACCTGCCCGGGCGCGGTGTGTCGCACCGCGTTGTTCAGCAGATTGATCAACGCCCGGCGCAGATGAGCGATCTCGATCCGCACTTGCGCGTCACCACTGACCTCAACCCGGACCTGAGCGTCCTCGAGAATGAAATCCAGGTACTCCAGGGTTGTAGCCACTTCATCGGCCAGTGAGGTTGAGGTGAGTTTGGTCGCTTTGCTGCCCTGATCGGCGCTGGCGAGGAACAGCATGTCGTTGATGATCGAACGCAGTCGCTCAAGCTCTTCGAGGTTCGATTGCAGTACTTCGAAGTAATGCTCGGCGGAGCGTCCGCGGGTCAATGCGACCTGGGTCTGGCCGATCAGGTTGGTCAGTGGCGAGCGCAGTTCGTGGGCGACGTCGGCGTTGAACGATTCAAGGCGCGAGTACGCTTGTTCAACCCGTTCCAGGGTCGAGTTGAACGAGCTGACGAATTGATCAAGCTCCGGCGGCAACGGCGACAGGCGCAAGCGCCCTGAGCGCAATGGCGGGGCCAGGCGCTGGGCTTCCTGGGACAGTTTGATCAGCGGTTTGAGGCCGATCCGCGCCACCCAGTAACCCAGTGCCGAGGCCAGCAGCACACCGGCAATCGCCAGGCTGATCAACGCGATCAGCAGTTGATGCTGGGTATGGAAAAATGTTTCGGTGTCGATGGCGATCATGAAGCGCAGCGGTGGGCGCTGGTCCTTGGCCGGGAACTCACTGACCAGCACTTTCAGCGGATAGGGGTGATCCGGCAGATGCATGTCGCGGGTGCCCAGCGGCCCTTGGGCAAAGGCGCGGATCTGCGGGGTCAGGTTGCCGTATTCGTAGTGCGGATCGCCGCTGATGATCCAGAAACTGATGCGCTTGTCTTCTTCACTCAGCAGATTGAGCTTGTTGTTGATCTTCACCCAATGCTCGGGCGTGCCGTATCGGCCGACCGTGGATTGGAGCACGCTGTAGCGCGCATCCAGTTCGGCCTCGGGCAACAGGCCCAGGCCTTTGTCGACCTGTTGGTACAGCGCCCAGCCGATCAGCAGGAACACCAAAAGCGCCACCAGCGTGAACATTCCGCTTAAACGCAGGGCGATCGAGTTACTGGACACCACGGCTCTCCAGCACATAACCCATGCCGCGAATGGTGTGCAGCAGTTTCTCTTCGAACGGCCCGTCGAGCTTGGCTCGCAGGCGTTTGATCGCGACTTCGACCACGTTGGCGTCGCTGTCGAAATTGATGTCCCAGACCATTTCGGCAATGGCGGTTTTCGAAAGGATTTCGCCCTGGCGCCGGGCCAGCACGCTGAGCAGCGAGAACTCCTTGGCGGTCAGGTCCAGGCGTGTACCGGCGCGGGTGGCCTTGCGGCTGATCAAATCTATCCACAGGTCGGCGATGCTCACCTGCACCGGTTCATGACCGCCGCTGCGCCGGGTCAGCGCTTGCAGGCGCGCCACCAGTTCAAGGAAGGAAAACGGTTTGCCCAGATAGTCATCGGCGCCTTCACGCAGGCCCTTGATGCGATCTTCCACACGCTCGCGGGCGGTGAGCATGATCACCGGGGTTTGCTTGCGCGCACGCAGGGCGCGCAACACACCAAAGCCGTCGAGGCCCGGCAGCATCACGTCGAGGACGATCACCGCGTAGTCGCTCTCCAGCGCCAGATGCAGGCCTTCCACACCATCGCGGGCCAGATCCACGGTGAAACCCTGTTCCGTCAGGCCGCGGTGCAGATAGTCCGCGGTTTTTTCCTCGTCTTCGATAATCAGAACGCGCATGACCCCGCCTCAGTCTGTGCTCGCCAGCGCCGGTACTGGCGAAGGTTTGGGCCTATGAAATAACCGTTCCAGCCACAAGTATATGACCGGCGTGGTGAACAGCGTCAGCGCCTGGCTCACCAGCAAGCCGCCGACCACCGCGATTCCCAGGGGCTGACGCAACTCGGCGCCGGTGCCATAGCCGAGCATCAACGGCAGGGCGCCGAGCAGGGCGGCGAGGGTGGTCATGATGATCGGCCGGAACCGCGTGATACAGGCCTTGAAGATTGCTTCCTCAGGCGACAGTCCGCCATTGCGCTGCGCTTCGAGGGCGAAGTCGATCATCAGGATGCCGTTTTTCTTGACGATACCGATCAACAGCACCAGCCCGATCAAGGCCATGATCGAAAAGTCCTGGCCGCAGATCCACAGCATGATCACCGCGCCGAGGCCCGCCGAAGGCAAGGTCGAAATGATCGTCAGCGGGTGCACGAAACTCTCGTAGAGCACGCCGAGAATGATGTACACCGCCACCAGCGCTGCCAGGATCAGCCACGGCTGGCTGGCCAGCGAACTCTGGAACGCCTGGGCCGCGCCCTGGAAATTGCCGCTGATGGCGGTCGGCATGCCGATGTCGGCCTTGGCCTGGTTGAGCATGATCACCGCATCGCCCAACGCCACGCCGGGCGTCAGGTTGAACGACAGGTTGGCCGCCGGGAACATGCCGTCATGGGCGATGGACAGCGGGCCGATGGTCGGCGCATCAAACCTGGCCAGGGCTGACAACGGCACCATTTCCCCGCTCAGGGGCGAGCGCAGGTAGAAGTAATTGAGGCTCTCGGCCTTGCCGCGCTGCCTGGTGTCCAGTTCCAGGATCACGTTGTACTGGTTGACCTGGGTCTGGAATTCATTGATCTGGCGCTGGCCGAACGCATCGTACAGCGCTTCGTCGACGTCGGTGGCGGTCAGGCCGAAACGGGCTGCGGCACTGCGGTCGATGCTGATATGGGTGATGCTGCCGCCCAGTTGCAAGTCATTGGAAATGTCGCGGAAGGCCGGGTTGGCACGCAGTTTTTCCGTCAGGCGCTGGGTCCAGGTGCTGAGTGTGCCGCCGTCGTTGCTCTTGAGTACATATTGGTACTGTGCACGGCTTGGGCCGGAGCTGAGGTTGATGTCCTGGCCGGCGCGCAGGTACAGGACGATACCCGGCACTTTCATCAGTTGCGGACGAATCCGGTCAATGAACTGGCTGGCCGAGACATCGCGGTCGCTGCGTTTTTTCAGGGTGATCCAGAAGCGGCCGTTGGCAATGGTCTGGTTACTGCCCGAGACCCCGACGGAATGTGAAAACGTTTCGACTGCGGGGTCGGCGGCGACGATTTCGGCCATCGCCAGGTGTTTTTTCACCATGTCGCCGTAGGAAATATCGGCAGCAGCTTCGGTGGTGCCGAAGACGAAACCGGTGTCCTGGATCGGGAAGAAACCCTTGGGAATGAAGATGTAACCGGCGACGGCCAGAGCCAGCGATAAAGCGAACACACCGATCATCGCTTTCTGGTGGGCGAGGGCACGGCGCAGGCCTTTTTCGTACCAGGCCAACAGGCGTTCACCGAAGCCCGGTTTGTCGTGGGCGTGATGCACCGGCGCGCGCATGAACAGCGCCGCCAGCGTCGGCGCCAGGGTCAGGGATACCACCACCGAAATCATGATGGTCGAGGTGGCAGTCAGGGCGAATTCCTTGAACAGCCGCCCGACCACGCCACCCATGAACAGCAGCGGAATGAACGCTGCCACCAGCGAGAAACTGATCGACACCACGGTGAAGCCGATTTCGCCGGCGCCCTTGATCGCGGCCTCGCGCATGCCGTCGCCAGCCTCCAGATGACGGTGGATGTTCTCCACCACCACGATCGCATCGTCCACCACAAAGCCCACGGCGACCACAATCGCTACCAGAGTCAGGTTGTTCAGGCTGAAGCCCATCACATACATCAGCGCAAAACTGGCGATCAGTGACACTCCGAGCACTGCCGACACGATCAGTGTGGCCGACAGTTGCCGCAGGAACAGCGCCATCACCGCCACCACCAACATGATTGCAATCAACAGGGTAATTTCCACTTCATGCAGCGAGGCACGGATGGTCTGGGTGCGGTCGATCAGCGTCTTGACCTGCACCGAGGCGGGGAGCATCGCTTCCAGTGCCGGCAAGGCGGCCTGGATACGGTCCACCGTCTCGACGATGTTGGCGCCTGGTTGGCGGAAGATCACCAGGTTGACCCCCGGTTGCGAGCCCGCCCACGCCTGGATGTAGGCATCTTCCGAACCGTTGACGACTTTGGCGACATCTCGCAGATGAACCGGTGCACCGTCCTTGTAGGAAACAATCAGCTGGCTGTAGTCCTCCGGGTGGAACAACTGGTCGTTGGTGGACAGGGTCGAGATGCTCGACTCCCCGTAAAGCGCACCCTTGGCCAAGTTGAGGCTGGTCTGCTGGATCGCCAGGCGGATGTCGGCGAGGGTCAGGCCGATGGCCGCGAGCTTGTCCGCCGAAACCTGGACGCGGATCGCCGGACGCTGCTGACCGGTGATGACGACCTGGCCTACACCGTCGACCTGACTGAGCTGACGGGACAACAGGGTTTCCGTCAGGTCGCTGAGCTCAGGGCCTGGCATCAGCGAGGAGTTGACGCTGAGGATCAGCACCGGGCTGTCGGCCGGGTTGACCTTGCGCCAGGTCGGCAGGTTCGGCATGTCCTTGGGCAGTTTGCCCGCGGCAGTATTGATCGCCGCCTGCACTTCCTGGGCGGCGGTGTCGATGCTCTTGTCGAGGGTGAATTGCAGGGTCAGGTTGGTCGAGCCCAGTGCACTGCTCGAGGTCATCTGGGTCACGCCGGGAATGGCGCTGAATTGCACTTCAAGGGGCGTGGCCACCGAGGAAGCCATGGTTTCCGGGCTGGCGCCGGGCAGTTGCGCGGCCACCTGGATGGTCGGGAATTCTGCCTCCGGCAACGGCGCTACCGGCAGGCGCGGAAACGCGATGACACCCAGCAGCACCAGGGCGAACGTCAGCAGGACGGTGGCCACCGGATGGTCGATGCACCAGGCTGAAACCGAACCATGGCCCTTCATTGCGCCGCCTCCGATCGCACCACTTGCGGCGGCTCGGTCAGCACTTGCACAGTAGCGCCGGGCTTGAGCCGCGACTGACCATCGCTGACCAGCACATCACCCGGCTTCACGCCCTTGATGATGTCCTGGCCGCTGCCTTGATAGACCATCTGCACCTGCACGGCTTCGACCTTGTCGCCATTGACCCGGTACACGAAGTGCTGGTCGAGGCCGCGTTGTACGACTGTCGGCGGCACCACCAGCGCATCTTTATCCAGGGCTGTCTGAATTTTTACCGTCACCAGCAGGCCCGGCCAGAGCTTCTGCCCTGGATTGTCGAACTCGGCCTTGGCACGGATGGTGCCGGTGCTGGCGTTGATCTGGTTGTCGATCAGGGTCAGGTGGCCTTCGCCGAGCAGGTTGCCGGTTTCGCCGTCGGTGTCGGCACCGATGTAGGCCTTGACCTGGGCGTGCTGTGGGTCGTTGATCAGGCCCTGCAAGGTCGGCAGCATTTGCTGCGGCAGGGAGAACTCCACGGCGATCGGGTCGATCTGCGTCACCGTAAATAGTCCTTTGGCGTCGCTCATGCGCAGGAAGTTGCCTTCATCCACTGTGCGAATACCGACACGACCGCTGACCGGTGAGCGAATTTGTGTGTAGGAAAGCTGTACCTCGGCGGAGTCAATCGAGGCCTGGTTGCCTTGGGCGGTGGCCTTGAGCTGGTTGACCAGGGCCTGCTGCTGGTCGTAAGTCTGCTTGGACACGCCGTCGTCGACGCTCAGCAGTTTGTAGCGCTTGAGATTCACCTGCGCCACTTGCAGTTGCGCCTGGCTTTCGCCCAGTTGTGCCCGGGCCTGGTCGAGGCTGGCGCGGATCGACCGGTCGTCGATGGTGGCCAGCAGGTCGCCTTTTTTCACCAGTTGGCCTTCCTTGACCATGATTTTGGTGAGAATGCCGTCGATTTGCGGGCGGACCACGACGCTGTGCAGGGACAACACCGAACCGATGCCGCTGACATAGCGCGGCACGTCTTTCTCGGCAACGGCGACCACTCGCACGGGGATGGCGGTGGGAGGGGCGAGTTTGGCTTTGGCCGGTTTGGCGACATACCACAGGCCCAGCGCTGCCAGAACGATCAGAAGGGCGACGAGCAGGGCGGATTTTTTCTGGGTTCGCATGCGAGTGGGGCGCCGGGGCTGGGTGGTCGGTTGGTATTTTCCTTTATAAACCTGTTTGCCGGTCAGGAGGGTGACGGCTAACTGACTGCGCTGTCAGCTTGGGGGACTTGGCGGCCTCTGGGCCGACCATGGTGTTGGTTGACCGTATGCATATCCGTTTCTTCGGTGATGGCGACTTATGGTTCCGCCCTTACGGCGGGTCACTTGGAAAAGCCCCAAGTAACCAAGGGCTCTTGCCCCTGACGTTCGGTGCCTCGCTGTGGCTCGRCATGCCCTCGCTCCGGTCCTGCTCCGTGGGCCCGCCGCCATCGGCCATCCATGGCCGGGGGCGGCTAACCCGGCATCCATGCCAGGTTGCCCACTACGCAGAACCTCCACTCGGCCTCTCGATGGGGCGTGCACCGCAACAGCGCCCGAGGCGGCCTACCGGCCGGCCTGATTCTTTGGTCCGTACGCATTTCAAAACTGTAGGAGCGAGCCTGCTCGCGATGGCGGCCTGATAGCCGACCGATCTCATGCAGATGTACTCGATCCCTAATGAAATGGCTACCCCCGCCGCCCCCTGTGATCGACCACTAAGCTTTCACAGGGGGCTTATCGGAGATCATTGCCATGAGCAAAGTAGCTATTGCCGCCATCGATCTGGGAAAACACACCTTTCATCTACATGCACAGGATGATCGTGGTCACGAGCTGTACCGCAAAAAATTCAATCGGGTAGCGCTCATGCAGCACCTGATGAACCTTGAGCCCTGCACTGTCGTGATGGAGGCC
>NZ_JBFULI010000057.1:0-37012 GCF_056400405.1 Pseudomonas sp. P5_B3
TAAAGAAGTCGCCCAGAAAGTGGCATGTAACACCCGTCGTTGGTGGGACAACAGTCGATGGGCCTTGAATTGGGTGCTTAATCTCGCGTGGTTTGATCGCTTGGGACTTCCACGTCTCTCCTGACCTCAATCCCTCGAACCGCCCGGTGCGGACCCGCATGCCGGGTGGTGTGGCAGGGGTACGGTCTATGAAGGCCGTCCCCTATGCCGATTGGGGTTTAGTTCAGCCCCGGATTCGCCACCAGTCGCTCGCCATTGCGGGCCAGTGACTTGAGGAATTCGGTCTGCAATTCAGGATCATTGCGCGTCAGTTCGATCAGGCTCTGTTCCAGCTCACTGGCTTCCTCTTCAAGACCCAGCTCCGACAGGCGTTTGACCCGGTGGACCCATTGGCTGACTTCATCGCCTTCGAGATCGTCATAAATCAACCCGTGGGCCTCATAAAGCTTGCTGCGCAAGTTGCTGCTGATGACCAGGGTGGAATCGTTGTGCACGTTGCCCTGGGCATCCTCAACACGGATCAGCAAGCGGCTCAGATGATTGATGTCATGTTCGGCGAACGGGTTGTCCAACAGATTCAGGCGTAACACGCCGTTTTTGTCGGTGGTCAGCTCGAAGGTTTCCTTGCCGGCCTTGACCTCGACCGGGCGCTCGCTCCAGGGCAGGCTTGAGTACTCCGTACGCTTGTCGCGCTGGACTTCATCAATGCCGGCCAGGTTCTGCTGCGCGCGACCGTGGGACTGCACGTTCATGAACGGGTTGAGCCCGGCGAAACCGTAGCTCAGCCAATCCTTGGTCACGCTGTCCGGCAGATTGCCGAGGGCGAACACATTGACCACGTTGGCACCGACACCCGCCACCACGGCCACCGCGCCCAGCGGGATTTCGTAAATCTCCCGCCAGGGTTGGTACGGCGTATAGCGGTCGTAGTGACGTGTGACTTCGTACTCGGTGACTTCGAAAGTCTTCTGCTCGTGAATTTTCACCCGCCGTTGCGGCAGCTCAAGCACCTTGGGCTCACCGACATCGATCTGCAGGCTGTGATCGAGCAGTTTGCGCTCGACACGTTCCTCTTGCTCGCTGCGTTGTGACATGTGGTTGGCACAGCCGCTGACCAGTAGGGTGCCGCACAAGGCGGCACCACTGAGGCCTAAGGTGTTTCGCTTGAACATGACGCCTCTATGTCTGGTATCAGCGGCGGATGCGGGCCTGAAGGAACGACAGTACGTCGTCGACCGGCAGCGCTTGCGCATCGGCCTCGGTGCGGCTCTTGTATTCCAGGTTGCCTTCGGCCAGGCCGCGGTCGCTGACCACGATCCGGTGTGGAATGCCGATCAGCTCCATGTCCGCGAACTTGATGCCCGGGCTGGTTTTCTTGTCGCGGTCGTCGAGCAGCACTTCGAAGCCGGCAGCGGTGAGTTGCGCGTACAGCTTGTCGGTGGCTTCACGAACCTGTTCGGTTTCGTAGCGCAGCGGCACCAGGGCGATCTGGAAAGGCGCGAGGGTGTCGCTCCAGATGATCCCGTTTTCGTCGTTGTTCTGCTCGATGGCAGCCGCTACCACGCGGGACACGCCGATGCCGTAGCAGCCCATTTCCAGGGTGACCGGCTTGCCGTTTTCGCCCAGCACTTCGCACTTCATCGCTTTGCTGTACTTGTTGCCCAGCTGGAAGATGTGCCCGACTTCGATGCCGCGCTTGATTTCCAGGGTGCCTTTGCCGTCCGGGCTCGGGTCGCCGGCCACGACGTTGCGCAGGTCGGCAACGGTCGGAACAGGCAAGTCGCGTTCCCAGTTCACGCCGAAGTAGTGTTTGTCGTCGATGTTGGCGCCGATGCCGAAGTCGCTCATCAGTTCGACCGAACGGTCGATGATGATCGGCAGCGGCAGGTTCAACGGACCCAGGGAACCGGCACCGGCGCCAATGGCGTCGCGCAGTTCGCTTTCCGAGGCCATGACCAGCGGGCTGGCAACGCCTGGCTGGTTGGCTGCCTTGATTTCATTCAGCTCATGGTCGCCACGGATGATCAGGGCAATCAGCTTGCCTTTCTCTTCAGCGTGCACCACGAGGGTCTTGATGGTTTTCTCGATCGGCAGGTTGAAGCCTTCGACCAGTTGCGCAATGGTCTTGGCATTCGGCGTGTCGACCAGGCGCAGTTCTTCGGTCGGAGCGGCGCGCGAGGTTTCCCGTGGCACGGCCTCGGCTTTCTCGATGTTCGCCGCGTAGTCGGAACCGTTACTGAAGACGATGTCGTCTTCGCCCGATTCGGCCAGAACGTGGAACTCGTGGGAGCCGGCGCCGCCGATGGAACCGTTGTCGGCTTCGACAGGGCGGAACCTCAGGCCCAGACGGGTGAACACGTTGCAGTAAGCCTGGTGCATGCGGTCGTAGGTGACTTGCAGCGAAGGCTGGTCGGCGTGGAACGAGTAGGCGTCCTTCATGATGAATTCGCGGCCACGCATCAAGCCGAAGCGTGGGCGGATTTCGTCACGGAATTTGGTCTGGATCTGGTACAGGTTGATCGGCAGCTGCTTGTAGCTGCTCAATTCGTTGCGCATCAGATCGGTGATGACTTCTTCGTGGGTGGGGCCTGCGCAGAAGTCGCGACCGTGGCGATCCTTGAAGCGCAGCAATTCAGGGCCGTACTCTTCCCAGCGCCCGGATTCCTGCCACAGCTCAGCCGGTTGCGTGCTCGGCATCAACACTTCGAGAGAGCCGGCGGCGTTCATTTCTTCGCGAACGACGGCTTCGACCTTGCGCATTACCCGCAAGCCCATCGGCAGCCAGGTGTACAGGCCCGAGGCGAGTTTGCGGATCATGCCGGCGCGCAGCATCAGCTGGTGGCTGATCACGACCGCGTCGGAAGGCGTTTCTTTTTGTGTGGCGAGCAAAAATTGACTGGTGCGCATGGTTGGCCGTTATCGATTGCTGATGACGAGAAATGACGGAGCATTGTACGGGCGAGAACCGCTGGCGTACAGGCGTGCGGTCGGTGGTGTGGCAGGAGGGCGCGATTCACACGGCCCTCCGCGATTCTTCCTGCGAAAAGATTTTACGATTCTTCGGCGACCGGGGTCTGCACCGGTTCCGGTGTCGGTGTCGGACCTGCGCGGCGGTTCTCCTGGAACCAGTGCAAGGCGATCAACAACAAGGTCGGGACGCCCAGCAGGGCGGTGATCAGGAAGAAGTTGTGGTAACCGAATTTTTCCACCATGACCCCGGAGTAGCCGCCGATCAGGCGCGGCAGCAACAGCATGATCGAGCTGAGCAGGGCGTATTGGGTGGCGGAGAACTTGAGGTTGGTCAGACTCGACAGGTAGGCGACGAACGCCGAAGTCGCCAGGCCTGAACTGAAGTTGTCCAGGGAGATGGTCAGCACCAGCATGTTCAGGTTGGGGCCCATGTCGGCGAGCAGCAGGAACAGAATGTTGGTCGCCGCGGATGCGACGCCGCCGATGAACAGGATCGGCAGGATGCCGAAACGCACGATCAGCAGGCCGCCCATGCCGGCACCCACCAGGGTCATGATCAGGCCGAAGATTTTGCTGACGCTGGCGATCTGGTCCTTGGTGAAGCCCTGGTCGATGTAGAACACGTTGGCCATCACGCCCATGACCGTATCGGACATCCGATAGGTGGCGATCAAGCCGAGCAGCAGCAGCGCTTGCCAGCGGTATCGCAGGATGAAGTCGTTGATCGGCGTGAGCACGGGTGCCAGGCCGCGACGGCCCATGGACGAGAGGCACAGGGCGGTGAGCGTGATATAGAGGATGGCCCGCAGGAATGCGCGGTCTTCGAGCAGCAGGTCGAGCACGCTCACGCCTTCGAACAGTACGCTGGCGAAGTCGGTGTAGTAGAGCTGGGTGAACATGGCCGGCACGGACACCAGCAATATGATCAGCACGAACACCGAGGCCAGTTGATGCACGAAGCTGTAGCGCCCGGCCTGCAGTTGCGTGCGCAGCGGCACGGGAGGTTCGCGCATGAATATGGAAGTCAGCAGTGCCGGGACCATCAGTACCCCGAACAGAATGTAAGTGCCGGCCCAGGCCGAATGCTTGTAGTTGAAGCCGGTGGAGCCAAAGCCCTCGGCGAAGTACAGCGCGCCTGCAGTCGCCAGCAGCGCAGCGACCCGGTAGCCGGACATGTAGCTGGCGGCCAGGGCGGCCTGACGATTGTCTTCGGCGATTTCCAGGCGATAGGCGTCTACCGCAATATCCTGCGTCGCTGATGCGAAAGCGACGACCACGGCAATGGCGATCAGCCAGGACAAATGCTTTTGCGGATCGCAGAAACCCATCCCGATCAGGCCAAGGATGACCAGTGCCTGGGACAGCACGAGCCAGGATCGTCGTCGACCGAGTTTGCCGAGCAACGGCAGTCGCCATTGGTCGAGCAACGGTGACCAGACCCATTTGAAGGCATATGCCAGGCCAATCAGGCTTGCATAACCGATGGTTTCACGCGCCACGCCGGCTTCACGCAGCCAGACTGAAAGCGTCGAAAACACCAGCATGTAGGGCAGGCCGGCGGCGAACCCAAGCAGCAACAGCACGAGTGTCGAAGGGCTGGCATAAGCGGCGAGCGCGGCGCGCCAGGTTTTACGGGGCATGGGCTGGAGTCTGCCTCAAGAAATACGGAAACAAAGCGCGCACTCTAACCGCTGTGCTCTACCGGACGCCAGCCATGGCGCTGAATATCAACACGATTATTCAGGACACTGATGCCCTCCATGCGTAATCGTGCGCGCTGCTCATCGCCCGAAGGGCTGCCGACCGGCAGGCTGATACGCCCGTTTGCACCCAGAACGCGATGCCAGGGCAATTTGCTGTCGCTCGGCAATTGGCTGAGGGTGCGGCCGACCCAGCGCGCGGCGCGACCCAGTCCTGCAAGCTCGGCCAGTTGACCGTAGCTGACGACTTTGCCCTCGGGAACTTGCGCCAGTGTCAGATACAGCGCCGTGCGTCGGATTTGCGCCGCACTCTCGGGTTCATCGGTTGGATCGGTCACGTCCGTCAGTCCTGAAGAAGTCTGCTTTACCATCTGTAGAGTAAATCCTGTACAGACGGTTGAGAAATGAACTCAACAAAAATAGTCGGGTCAGTCATTGTCAGATCCTTATTCCTACGGATAATGCCGACTTTTCTCGCAAACCTGAGCCTGTATTTTGCTTATGTTGTCCAGATCCCTGCTGTGTCTCGCCGTACTTGGTGCTTCCACTCCCTTGCTGGCCGATACCGTGTGGTTGAAGAACGGTGACAAGCTGAGCGGCAAGATCACGCTGTTCGATGGCGGCAGGCTGCTGATCCAGACCGAGTACGCCGGTGCGGTGACGATCGACTGGAAACAGGTCAAGACCCTGGAAAGCGATCAGGAATTGTTGGTCAAGCAGGATGCCTACACTGGCGAGAAAGCCAAGTCGCTGAAAGCAGCGGACGCCGGCAAGGTGACGCTGGCCAACGGCGAAGTGCCGAAGACGGTCGAACTGGCGAGCATCCAGCAGATTCTCAAGCCAAAGCCGGTGGTCGAGGATCTGGTGTGGAAAGGCAACGTCGATATCGCGCTGGACTATCAGCGGGCGGAAAACGACACCGATGACTACGACATCGACTTCAAGACCAGTGCGCGACACGGTCGCTGGCGGCACACCGCTGAAGGTGAATACAACCGTGAGTTCCAGGACGACGTGGTGACCACGGACAACTGGCGGGCCGAGTACTCCATCGACCGATTCCTGACCGATCAATGGTTCTGGCAGGGGCGCCTGGTCTACAAGCGCGACAAGGTCGAAGACCTTTCCCGTCAGCGCACTGTCGGTACGGGCCCCGGCTATCAGTTCTGGGATGACGAACTCGGGGCGTTTTCCCTTGGCTCGCTGGTCAACCGCACGGACTTTGAATTCTCCGATGGCAGCAAGGACAATTTCTACGCCCTGGCCATGACGTGGGATTACAACCGCTACCTGGTCGGTAAACGTGTCGAGTTCTTCACCAGTGGTGAGGTCGGCAAGCCGCTGTCGGGTGTGGCCGACTACGCACTCGATGCCGAGATGGGGTTGCGCTACAAGGTGACCGAATGGGCTTCGCTGAACCTGAAGGCGGAGCGGGACATCATCAGCGGCACCGACGATGCGGATCTGGACAAGACGCGCTACACCGCGGGATTTGGCGTGACCTGGTAAGAAATTTTTTTGTGCGGACAAAAACACCCGCCCACAAAAAAGCCCCGCTGTTGAGGGCGGGGCTTCTTACTAAAGCAAGTACAAGTTAGATAACTTGAACTTCTTCAGCTTGCATGCCTTTCTGACCGCGGGTAGCGATGAAAGAAACCTGTTGGCCTTCTTTCAGGCTTTTGAAGCCGTCGGACTGGATAGCTTTGAAGTGAACGAACAGGTCGTCACCGGATTGTGGGGTGATGAAGCCGAAGCCTTTTTCATCGTTGAACCACTTAACGGTACCGGTTTGGCGATTAGACATGGTGTAACTCCTTGAACAAAGATAACTGCGACTCAGGAAGAACCCTGGCCGAGACTGAGTGCAAAGAGCAGGAAAAATTCTTGTAGATGGTTGGATCGAAATTCAACATATCGTGTAGAGATTCTCAGTGACACAAGCAGCACAGTGACGCCACCTTAACCCTTTTTCCGGGACGTGCCAATGCTTCTTGCGAAGGTTTCTCTGATTTAAGGATCGGCGGTGCGACGGTTCGTCGCCAGCGCAGGTAATTCCTGCCTGTTCGGCGAGAATTGCACCGCGGACTTTGAACCCGGCGGCGCGCCCGGTAAGATGCCGGACAGAATTTTTCGACCTCGCTATTCAGGACACCCGCCATGAGCATCAAATCGGACAAGTGGATTCGCCGCATGGCGCAGGAACACGGCATGATCGAGCCTTTCGTCGAGCGCCAGATGCGCGGCAGCGACGATAGCCGTGTGATCTCCTACGGCGTGTCGAGCTACGGCTACGACGTGCGTTGCACTAATCACTTCAAGGTGTTCACCAACATCAATTCGGCCATCGTCGATCCGAAGAACTTCGATGCCGGCAGCTTCGTCGACATCCACAGCGACGTGTGCATCATTCCGCCTAATTCCTTCGCCCTGGCCAGCACCGTCGAATACTTCCGCATTCCGCGCAATGTCTTGACCATTTGCCTGGGTAAAAGCACCTACGCGCGCTGCGGCATCATCGTCAACGTCACGCCGCTCGAGCCTGAGTGGGAAGGTCACGTGACCCTTGAATTCTCCAACACCACCAATCTGCCGGCGAAAATCTACGCGAACGAAGGCGTGGCGCAGATGCTGTTCCTCGAGTCTGACGAAGAATGTGAAGTGTCCTACAAGGACCGTGGCGGCAAGTACCAAGGCCAGCGTGGCGTAACCCTGCCTCGCACCTGAGTCAACCGTCCGACAAATGCCGGGAATTCCTGGGCGGGCGTACACTCTATGGAGTGTACTGCTCCGATCCGCGCAAGGCGGGTCGGGCCATCGCTCAGGAGTGCCGAATGAAGATCGATCCGCGAATCAGTGCCGAACTGGCAAGGTTTGAACCCAATCAGGTTGGCGTTCTGGCCTGGTCCTTGTTGGCGCTTCCCTCGGTCATCCCGGCTGGCGGGATTCCAGGTCAACCCGACCCTGATACCCCGAACGAACAGCCTAACGAGCCAGGTGAGCCGACCCTGCCGGATGAGCCACCGCCTGCGCCTGTTGTCTGATAATCCGGACACTACCAATCAAATGTAGGAGCGAGCCTGCTCGCGATTGCGGTGGTTCAGTCAGCTTCATTGTGACTGTTACACCGCAATCGCGAGCAGGCTCGCTCCCACAGGTTTTGCAGTTGGCGTTACTTCAGGTTGCCACTCAGGAACTGCTTCAACCGCTCGCTTTTCGGATTGCCCAGCACGTCTTCTGGCGCGCCTTCTTCTTCAACCAGACCCTGGTGCAGAAACAGCACCTGGCTCGACACTTTGCGCGCAAAGCTCATTTCGTGGGTCACCATGATCATGGTCCGGCCTTCTTCGGCCAGGCCCTGGATCACCTTGAGCACTTCACCCACCAGTTCCGGGTCCAGCGCGGAGGTTGGTTCGTCGAACAGCATGACTTCCGGCTCCATGGCCAGTGCGCGGGCAATCGCAACCCGTTGTTGCTGACCGCCGGACAGGAATGCCGGGTATTGGTCCGCTACACGGGAGGCCAGTCCCACCTTGTCGAGGTAGCGCCGGGCGCGGTCCTCGGCTTCTTTCCTGTCGCACCCCAGCACCCGCCGCGGGGCCATGGTGATGTTTTCCAGCACCGTCATGTGGCTCCACAGGTTGAAGTGCTGGAACACCATGGCCAGGCGAGTGCGAATTCGCTGCAGTTCATTGGCGTCGGCCACGTGCATGCCGTGACGATCCTTGATCATGCGGATGTTCTGCCCGTCGAGGCTCATGGCGCCGTCGTTGGGTTGTTCCAGGAAGTTGATGCAACGCAGGAAGGTGCTTTTACCCGAGCCGCTGGCGCCGATCAGGCTGATGACGTCGCCGGTGTTGGCCTTGAGTGAAACACCTTTGAGGACTTCATGATCGCCATAGCTCTTATGCAGGCCTTCGATGGTCAATTTGTACATGGGGCGTGCATCCTCAAGGCGAAAGTAGATAGCCGCTGCGATAGGCTTCGGTGCCCGCGACGTGGGCGATCACCATGCCGGCAGTGGCCATGCGGCGCAGCGAACGGGCGTACATCAACCCGGCGGCGGAGCAATGAACGGGAGTGACGCGATCGCTGATCGGATCAATGATCTCGGCGATCAGTTGCCCGGCCTCCAGGTACTGGCCCGGCAGCGCGGTGAACACCAGCAACCCGCCGACGGGCGTGGCCACCGGTTCTACACCGGCCAGCGGTGTCGCCGGCCAGGGCAGGTCGGGCAGGGGCGCGGGTTCGCCGGCGATCGCGCCGAAATGGATCAGGTAGTCGATCAACGCCTGACAGTCGAGGCTTGCCAGCGGGTGATTGACGTCGCCCTGGCCGCGCAATTCGACGGTCACCGAAAAACTGCCTGGTGGAATGTCGAAGTGTTCGCCGAAGCGTTCCTTCAACTGCCACCAGAGCAGGGTGAAGCATTCGTCGAACGACTGGCCACCGGAATCGGTCGCCAACAGGCTGGCTTCGGCGCCGATGTAGCGGGCCAGTGGCTCGACCTGTGGCCAAGCCTGCGGCGTGGTGTACAGGTGTGCGACCGCTTCGAAATCACAATGCAGGTCGAGCACCATGTCGGCATCGCAGGCCAGCCGTTGCAGGGTCAGGCGCTGGGATTGCAATTGGGTGTTGGCGGTCTGCCGGGCCAGCGCATCGCGCAGGCTGCTGCGGATCAATTGCCGGTTGTGCTGCGGATCTTCACCGAGTTGGTCTTCGATCGCGTTGCCGACTTCTTCACTTAAGTCGACGAACCAGCGGTTGAAGTTCTGGCCGCTTTCCAGCTCGTAGCGGCCCAGCGGCACATCCATCAGCACCTGTTCCAGGCCCACCGGGTTGGCGATGGGCACCAGCACGATTTCGCTGCGCAGGCGACCGGCGGCTTCCAGCTCCGCCAGGCGTTGCTTGAGGTGCCAGGCCACCAGCATGCCGGGTATTTCATCGGCGTGCAGGGAGGCCTGGATGTAGATCTTGCCGTTGGCCGGTTGTGGGCCGAAGTGAAAACTGTGGATCTGTCGTGCGGTCCCCGGCAGCGGGGCCAGCAGGTCATGTATCTGGTGGCGCATCTGTTGTTTCCTGAAGCAGGTTGAGCCCTAGTGGGTCGGCCCGAGGAAGGCCAGCCATCGGCGTTCGGCAAGGCGGAACAGGCCGACCAGCGCAAAAGTGACGGTCAGGTAGATCAGCGCGGCGATGCCGAACGACTGGAAGGTCAGGAAGGTCGCCGAGTTGGCGTCCCGCGCGACTTTCAGGATGTCCGGGATGGTCGCGGTGAAGGCCACGGTGGTCGAGTGCAGCATCAGGATCACTTCGTTGCTGTAGTACGGCAACGAACGACGCAGGGCCGACGGCATGATCACATAGGCGTAGAGCTTCCATCCGGTCAGCCCGTAAGCCTTGGCCGCTTCCACTTCACCGTGGGCCATGCTGCGGATGGCCCCGGCGAAAATCTCTGTGGTGTAGGCGCAGGTGTTCAGGGCGAAGGCCAGGATGGTGCAGTTCATCGCATCGCGGAAGAAACTGTCGAGCAGCGGTTGTGCGCGCACCGCGGCCAGGCTGTAAATGCCGGTGTAGCAGATCAGCAACTGGATATACAACGGCGTGCCACGGAACAGGTAGGTGTAGAACTGCACCGGCCAGCGAATGTAGAGGCGCGGTGAAACCCGGGCGATAGACAGTGGAATCGAGACGATGAAACCGAAGAAGATCGATGCGCTGAGCAACCACATGGTCATGGCCAGACCGGTGATGTTATTGCCGTCGCTGTAAAGGAAGGGTTTCCAGTATTCCTGCAGGAGTTCGATCATCGTACGGCCTCCCGGGTACCGGCGGAGTAACGACGTTCAAGCCAGCGCAGAATGAAGTTGGACGCGCTGGTGATCACCAGATAGATCAGCGCGGCAAGTACCAGGAAGTAAAACAGCTGATAGCTGCTTTTGCCGGCGTCCTGGGCAGCCTTGACCAGATCGGCGAGGCCGATGATCGACACCAGCGCGGTGGCCTTGAGCATCACCATCCAGTTGTTACCGATGCCCGGCAGGGCATAACGCATCATCTGTGGGAACACCACGATCCAGAAACGCTGGCCGCGCTTGAGGCCATAGGCGGTGGCCGCTTCGACCTGACCCCGTGGGACGGCGAGAATCGCGCCACGGAAGGTTTCGGTGAAATACGCACCGTAGATGAAGCCCAGGGTAATGACCCCGGCGCTGAACGGGTTGATTTCGATGTATTCCCATTCCATGTAATCGGTAAACGAGGTCAGCCAGGTTTGCAGACTGTAGAAAATCAGCAGCATCAGGACCAGGTCCGGAACGCCGCGAATGAGCGTGGTGTAGAGCTGGGCAGGCAAGCGCATCAGTTTGACTTTTGACAACTTGGCACTGGCGCCGAGCAGACCGAGCAACACGGCTACCAACAGCGATAACGCCGACAATTTGATCGTCATCCAGGTGCCTTGCATCAGCAGCGGACCGAAGCCCTTGAGGCTGAAGGCAGAGAGCCCCAGATTTTCCAGTAGGTTTTCAAACATAAATCAGCAGCCTGATCGGATGAAAAAAGCGCCCATCCAGAGATGGGCGCCGGGCATTATTTGCCGCTGTACAGATTCAGATCGCCAAAGTGTTTCTTCTGAATGGTGGTGTAGGTGCCATCATCGTGTAACGCTTTGATACCTTTATCCAAAAGTGCTTTCAGCTCGGTGTTACCTTTCTTAATACCGACCGCTGTTTTGGCCGGCAGCAGCTCATTGTCGACCGGCTTGCTGACTTCGTAGTCGGCACCCTGTGGCGACTTCAGAAAGCCCAGTTCGGCTTGCAGCATGTCCTGGATCCCTGCGTCGAGACGACCGGAAGTCAAGTCGGCGTAGACCTGATCCTGGTTGGCGTAGGCCTGGGTTTTTACGCCGGCCTTGTCCAGAATGGCTTTGGCATAGGCTTCCTGAATGGTGCCTTGTTCGTAGCCGACGGTTTTGCCCTTGAGTGACGCGACGTCTGCGGTCACGCCGGAACCTTTCTTGGACACGTAAGCGGTTGGGCCGGAAAACAGCTCGCTGGAGAAGTCGATGACTTTTTCACGGGCCGGGGTCACGGTCATCGACGAGATCACACCGTCGAATTTATTGGCTTTGAGGCCGGGAATCATGCCGTCGAAGTCACTTTCGACCCATTTGCACTTGACCTTCAACTCGGCGCAGATCGCGTTCCCCAGATCGATGTCAAAGCCTACCAGGCTGCCATCGGCCGCTTTCGACTCGAACGGTGCGTAGGAAGGGTCAACGCCGAAGCGCAGTTCTTTGTACTCCTTCGCCATGGCGGAACCAGCAGCCATGCACAACGCCAGTGCAGAAAGGGTCAGCAATGCTTTTTTCATTATTCAATCCCTAAAAACCAATATGAGCGCTTGTAGCGCAGAATTATTGTTACTGGAAAGCGTAAGACCTGTTGAAAGTAGCAATTTCCGAACCAGTGTGCCGAACAAGCGTTTTAAAAGGTGTCTGGAAATAGCCGGAGACAGATTTATGCACGAAAACGGGCGCAGGGAAATGGCCGCACCCGTTCGGTTCAAAAAGAAAAAAATTCGCGGATGAGAAGAGGGCTTGGCTGAGCAGATTTTTCAGGGTCGTCAAGCTATCGGCTTCGTCGACCGACTTGTCCTTGCGCCAGCGCAACCGCGAAGGCGATTCAACATTCAACCTCTATTTTGAATGTTGAATCGCCTTCGCGAACAGGCTCGTTTCCACAGGAAAAGGGCGGGGTTACTTTCCTGGCGTCAGCGTCAACCGCGCCTTGCCATAGGCGTTGTCGAAGTTCTGCGGCTGCATCGGCAGGCTCATGTACTGGCCCTTGAGCCACGGTTCGATGCCGTTGAGGTAGTTCGGGCTGGCCGGGTTGCCGGATTGGCCGGTGCCGTTTTGTGCCATCAGCGGCTCGGACTGGCCGAAGTCGACGATAAAGCGCATGGCTGGCGCCAGCGTAGTGTTGAAGTCCTGGCCCCAGGCGAAGGCGGCGGTGTTGAGCGTGGTGTGATCGCCACCGGCCGGCAGCGGTCCGCGTACGGTCTGGCCGCTGCTGTTTTTCCATTCATAACGGTGCAGTTTGCCCCACTGCCAGGCCTTGTGATCACTGCCCAATTGGCTGTCGCCTGCGCTGATCGCTGCGGCGAGGCTGCGGGCGAGGATCGCCGGTTTGTCTTCTTTCTGTGCGGTGCGCACGTCATCCCAGAACGGGCTGTCCTCACGCCCGAGCAAGTGATCGGCCTGGGCCGTGTAGGACAATTTGCCGTCGGCGACAAAGGCCTTCCACGCCGCGCTGCTTTCAGGGCCCAGTTCATCGAGGAAGATCTGCCGGGTGCTTTCCTGCAGGAACAGTTCGTAGATGGCCGCATCGGTGGAGGTTGGGCCGAGCTTGCCGTCGAACGCCATCAGGCGGCTGTAGGCCTCGTGTGCCTTGGCACGATCTGCCGCCGGCAAGGCGTCCATGGCCTGTTTGAGAGGCTGGGCCATGCCCGGCGCTTCAAACATTTTCTTCAGCTTGGCAGCGAAGGTAGTGGTCTGGTCGTATTGCATGGCGATCAGGCTGCGGCTGTCGTGTTTGCCTGCACCGGCCAGTTCGGCCAGGCGCTCGCCGCGCTCCGGAGCGGCCCAGGAATTGGACAACTGCATGCCGTAGCCATGGGGAATGACCCGCTGGTTGGCGGTGCCGAGCCAGCCTTGTGCCGGGTCCTGGTCGTACGGGTGCAACATCGGGTCGGCGTAGCCGTCCCAATCGTAACGACCTTCCCAGCCCGGAGAGGGCAGCAGACCTTCGCCTTCGCGACGGTTCGGGTAACGACCGGTGACTTGCCAGCCGATGTGGCTCGCGTCGGCAAACACCAGGTTCAGCGCGATGGCGCGGATTTCGCGGCTGGCATCAGAGGCTTTCTCGACGCTCTGGGCGCGGGACAGGTCGAAGAACGCATCCAGGGTCTTGTCGTCGGTGAAGCTCGGCGTCTGCAAGGCCAGGCCGAAACCATTGGCCAGAGTGCTGCTCTGAGCGCTGTTGAGCAGCGGGCCATGGCGGGTTTCGTACACGGCTTCGCGAATCGGTCGCTGGCCTTTGACGAAGTAGGTTTCGTTGCGCACGATCGCCGGCTGCCACTTCCCGGCATTTTCGTAGGTGAGCCCGTTGCCCTGGCGTTTGATCTTCTCCAGGAACAGGTCCTGGTTGTCGCCCATCACGGACGTCATGCTCCATGCCACCTTGCCGTTGAAACCACCGAGCACCATTGGCAGGCCCGCGATGGTCACGCCGGACGCCTGATACTTCGGCGCGCGAATCTGCACGTAACTGAACAACGAAGGCACGCCCAGCGGGTCGTGACTGTCACTGGCCAACAGGCTCTTGCCGCTGCGGCTGCGTTGCGGGGCGATGGCCCAGTTATTCGACGAGGTGGCGCCGAGCAGGTTCAGGTCCGCCAGTTGCCCGGTGGCCTTGCTGAGTTCGGCCAGCCCCGGCACTTGCCCGTTGAGTTTGATGCCTTGCAGTTTTTCGCTTTCGGCGACCGGCAGTTTTTCGTCGGGAGCCGACGGCGTCAGCCACGCCAGTTTGTCGGTGGTGACGGTCTGGGCCAGTACCAGCGCGGAAATTTCTTCCGGCAGGTTGGTCGACTGGCTGAAGTTCAACAGGCAGAAAATCAGCGCCGAATCTTCCGGCTGCCAGTATTCAGGCTGGTACCCGGAGGCCGCGAGGTCCGCCGGCAGTTTGTCGCGGTAGCGGAACAGGTAGGCGTTGACGCCGCGCGCATAGACTTCGAAGAAACGCTTGAGACGCGGCGAAGAGGCCTTGTACAACTCGCCAGCACTTTTCTTCAGGTTGACCGCCCGCATGTAGCGGTCGGCATCCAGCAGGTCGGCACCGTGCATTTCGGCCAGACGGCCCTGGGCCAGCAGGCGCAGGGTGACCATCTGCGTGATGCGGTCGCTGGCATGCACGTAACCGAGTGTGAACAGCGCGTCGTGGAAGCTGTTGCTTTCGATCAGCGGCATGCCCATGGCATTGCGGCGCACCGAAACGTTCTGCGCCAGGCCCTTGAGCGGTTGTACGCCGGAGGTCGGCGGGAGGGTGTCCTGGGCGTTGAAATTCTGACAACCGGTCAGGCTCAAGGCACCGACCACTGCTGCGGCAACGCCGAACCGGGGTAGAAAATGAGTAAGGGCTGGCGAGGCCATGGCAAAGCTCCTGCGGGGGTAGAGGCGGCGGCGCGCAATAAAGGCGCTACGTTAGTGAGCGGGAGGTGGCCGCGCAAGCGGGGTACAAGGTTATTTCAGGATTTGTCTAAAAAACCAAAAAGATCGCAGTCTTGCCAGTCGCAATGGGTGATGTTGAAGTGCGACACGGTCAACAATCCTGGAGAAAAGTCAGCATGGAGCTCAAGGCAAACGCGGCACTGATCATCATCGATCAACAAAAAGGCATCCTGCATCCCGGACTCGGCCGCCGGAATAACCCTCAGGCTGAAGCGCGCATGCTGGAATTGCTCGGCCATTGGCGGCACACCGCTCGGCCGGTGATCCATGTGCAGCACCTGTCCCGCTCGGAGGAGTCAGTGTTCTGGCCGCAGCAGTCGGGGGTGGAGTTTCAGGAACGGTTTCAGCCAATGGCCGGTGAACGCTTGATCCAGAAGCAGGTGCCGGATGCGTTTTGTTCGACGGGGCTGGAGGCTGGGCTGCGCGAGGCGGGGATCGGACAGTTGATCATCGTGGGTGTCGCGACCCACAATTCGGTGGAATCCACGGCGCGCACCGCAGGCAACCTGGGGTTTGATACCTGGGTGGCCGAGGATGCGTGCTTTACCTTCGACAAGGCTGATTTCTTCGGCCATGCCCATAGCGCCGAAGAGGTGCACGCGATGTCGCTTGGGAATTTGCATGGGGAGTATGCGACGGTGGTCAGCAGTAGGCAGATTCTGTCAATCGACTAAGCACCTGTGGGAGCTCGCTCCCACAGGAGAGGGCGGTGATTCAACAGGCGAAGAATGCCTTCGCCCGAAGCATCAAGCGCCGTGGCACTTCTTGAATTTCTTGCCGTTGCCGCATGGGCACGGATCGTTGCGGCCGACGTCTTTCAGGGCATTGCGCACCGGCTCCTGGTGAGCGTGGCCGCAGTTCGGACCGTGGACATGGCCGTGGTCGTGATCATGGTGCTGATGGTCATGATCGTGGTTGCAGTCAGGGCCGTGGACGTGGGGTTGCTGGGTCATCGGTGTTGCTCCGGAATTAAATCGGCGGCGATTATCACGCCATTGCGCGCCAGGTGCACGTAGTGGGCGATGAATATACCGGTTTCCAGTTCACCTTCCAGACGATAGGGAATGGGTTGATCGGATTTTTTCAGCAGTTTGGCCAGATCACGGACCTTGGACCACAGGTTGGTGCGGATCGGCACCTTGAAGTAAGCGCTGTGCCTGGGGCCGATGGTGAACCAGTGTTCGTACTCGCCATCGGCCAGCAGTATGTCGCCCAGGTGAACGCGGTACTCCAGGCTGCGCACCGTCAGGTCGCTGTCGTTGGGGTTGTCGATGCGAAAGTGCAGGAGGAATTTCTGTTCCAGCAGTTTGGCGCTGACCACCTCGATCTTCACCAGATGGACCTCGGGGTCCGGCAAGTCGTCGTCGAACCACGATGCACAGCCGCCGAGTCCGAGCGCCAGGAACAACGTGAGCAGATAGAGTGCGCCACGGCGGATGATCATTGTGGTGTTTCTCCCTTGAGCCCCAGTCCAGACCCAAAAGATCGCGCCTTCGGCAGCTCCTGCTGGGTGGACAGACATTCCATGTCCTAACTGCTGAAATACCCTGCGCAACACTTCTTGAACTTCTGCCCACTCGCGCACGGGCAGGTGTCATTGCGTCCGGGCTTGAGCGGCACGGTGGGGTCGATGAAATACCAGCGCCCGGTGTTTTGCACAAATGACGAACGCTCGCGGTGACTGTGCTCGCCATTGCTGTCGTGCCAGCGTGCAGTGAAGGTCACGAAGGCGTGTTCAGGCTGGCCGCCCAGTACTTCGGAGCTTTCCACCTCAAGGCCCAGCCACGTACTTTGCGCGCTCCAGTCGCTGATCGATTGACGGTCCAGGCCGGCCTGCTGGGCGGGCAGGGTGGTGGCCACCAGATAGTCGACCAGCCCCAGCACGTAAGCGCTGTAGCGCGAGCGCATCAAGGCTTCGGCGCATGGCGCCGGGTGCCCGGCATGGTAGTGACCGCAGCAGGCGTCGATCAGGGTGCCGCTGCCGCAAGGGCAAATGGATGTACTCATTGCATTACCACCAGTATTTCCCGAAGTTTTCCGGATTGGCCCAGAAGCGCGAATTGAGCCAGTCAGGGACTTGTTTGTATTCAAGCAGATCGTAGGTGAACAGGGTCAAGACCTGTTCGTCCCGCTGAAAGCGTTCGCTGGCCTGCAGGGCCAGGGAGAAAAAGTCGGTTTCCTGCCAGCCACAGGCCGGCAGATCCGCCAGCACGGCGATGCGGCTGGCGTTGAGGTTGCGGATACCACCCAGCAGGTTCAGGCCGTCGCGCTTGGGCAAATGCTCCAGGCAATCGACCACCAGGGCCAGGTCGAAACGGCGGGCCGCCAACTCGTCGGGCAATGGGCCGGGGGCAGCGAAAGCGACGCTGCTGTCCGGGTGAGCGAGCTTGAAAGCCTCCAGCGCCGGGAACTCGCTGGCGCCGATCAACAACAGGCGCGCGGGGGCATATCGATCAAGTAAAGCGGCCAGTGCCTGTTGTGGCGTGCGTGAAGAAATACCTGCAATCATCGAAGATCCTCAATCAGATCTGCCAAGACTAGCCTGCCCGAACGTTCGGGCCTAGAGCAGCCCGGCGACAAAAACGCCAGCCTGTCGTGAATACGCGAATAAACAGCATGGCCTATTGCTGGCGGAGATTAAAACTCGGGTCTTTACTACCTGAATCGGTTTTAAGCCGATCCCTCAGGAGAAAACTAGATGAGCATAGTACGGACAGCATTACCCTTGGTTCTGCTAACCAGTGTCTTGACTGGTTGCGCAGGTTTGCAGAAAACCGACTGGCCTACCTGCGCGGCGGTCGGTGGTGTCGTGGGTGCGGGCCTCGGTGCGACCGAAAGCTCGGCATGGGCAGGGTATGGTGCTCTGCTCGTCGGCGGTACGGCGGCGGCTTATTGCTGGGTTCATGGTGATGGCGACGAAGACGGCGATGGTGTGCTGGATAGTCGCGACAAGTGCCCTGGCACGCCTAAAGGCGTTCGGGTCGATGCCAACGGTTGCCCACCACCTGCACCTGCACCTGTGGTCGAAGAAGTGGCTGTAGTCAAGGAAGAAACCATCGTCATCCGCGATGTTCACTTCCAGTTTAATAAGGCCACGCTTACCTCGTCCGACAAGCAGGTACTCGACAAGATTGCTACTCGCTTGAAAGCCGAGGCCCCTAATGCTCAACTGACCGTAACCGGCCATACCGACAGCGTCGGCAGCGACACTTACAACCAGAAACTGTCGGATAAACGCGCCCACTCGGTGGTTGAATACCTCGTCGAGCAAGGCGTACCTCGCAGCAACTTCGTGTCGGTTGTCGGTGCCGGTGAAAGCCAGCCAGTTGCGGACAACAAAACCGCTGACGGCCGTGCACAGAACCGTCGTACGGAAATCAAAATCCAGCGTTAAGCCCCCCCGCGTCCGCGCCTTGTGCAGTCGCGGATGCGGGTCTTTACTCCTGTGTAACCGGTATTGGCCGGTGACACAGGAGCTTTCAACATGATCGTTCTCACAAGGACCGTCTTGCCGGTTCTGCTACTCGGCAGCCTCTTGACCGGTTGCGCCACCCACAGCGATGGCACTGCCCCCCTCAATCAACGAACCTGGCCAATTTGCAGCCTGATCGGCGGCCTGGTCGGAGGTGGTCTGGGCGCAATCGAGAGCGGCGCTTGGGCCGCGGGTGGGGCGACGCTGGGTATCTTGTCCGGTGGCTTGATCTGCTATGCCCAGGATGGCGACGAAGACGGCGACGGCGTTTTCGACCGACGCGACCGTTGCGCTGATACTCCCGCCAATACCCCGGTCGACCATCGAGGCTGCCCGGCGCCGCAGTACCCGGACAGCGTCCAGGCCGAGCCTGCGCAATCCGAAGTCATTACTCTGAGCGATGTACTGTTTGTCTTCAATCAGTCCGACCTGACCCCGACGGCGAAGAGTCAACTGGATGCGTTGATGAGCAAGTTCGAGGATGCCGATGTGGTCAGCATCAAGGTGGTCGGCCATACCGACGGCGTCGGTTCGGGTGCCTATAACCAGGCCTTGTCGGAGCGGCGTGCCAGCAGCGTGGCGCAATACCTGTTGAGCCAGGGTGTCGCGCCGAACAAAGTCACCAGCGAAGGCAAGGGCGCGAGCCAACCGATTGCCGACAACGAAACAGAAGAAGGCCGTGCGAAAAACCGTCGCGTGGATCTGCATATAAATCGCTGAGCCAAGAGATAGAGCCGTCGGGCGACAGGTGTGATCGCTGCGACGGCCGTTCGGCGGCCTCCATGAAGATTTTACCGTTGCCCTCTGGATTATCCCGCGTGGAAGCCGTTACTGTGCGCGCAAACAATAATTCTCATCGGGGGCGCGTATGAAAGTCATATGGGGACTGGGGCGATTACTGACCTTGCTGTTCTGGGCGGTAGTGCTGGTCAATCTGCTCACACCGTTTGTCTTTCCGCTGCACCCGTTGGTCAACCTGGCCGGCGGCCTGTTGGGGTTCATCCATCTTCTGGAAGCGTTGCTGTGCTATCGCAGCCTTCGAGGTCGTGCCCATCCCTGGCTTGACCGCCTGAAGATCGTTATTTTTGGCGTATTCCACCTGCAAACCATTCCAGCCCCCACCGCTTCGAAGGCTTCCCATGCGTAAACTCTGTCTGCTCGCTGCACTCATCAGCCCATTGGCCAGTGCACAGGTGGTGAGTGTCGAAACCAACTCGCTGATGCGCTTGCCCAACACCGCCAGCACCCTGCAACTGGAGCGCCTGGAAGTGGCCGATTACGGCACCTTGCTGATTCCTTCGAACGTCACGGAAGTCACCGTGGGTGAATTGCATCTGGGGCGTGAAGCGCGCATTGCCATCGTACCGGGGGAACAGGCGCTGGCCCTGAAGGTCCGTCGCGCTGATTTGTCCGAAGGCAGCCAGATCACCGCCCGTGGCGCTCCGGGGACTTACCAGAAGGCCGCCCGATCCGGACGCAATCTTGATTTGCAGATCAAGGCACTGAACGCACCACAATTGATCGTTGATGCTCGTGGTGGTGCGGGTGCACCGGGGTTTATTGGTCTCGATGGGGCCAACGGCCAGGAACCGGGCTGCACCTGGGGGCAGGCCGGTCGCGGTGCCGATGGCAGTGATGGCAGTAACGGCCAGCCAGGGGCTCCGGGGGCTCTGGTTAAACTGGCAGTGCCGCACGACTATCCGGCAGACCGGATCAAGGTTCAGGTGGCCGGCGGTGCCGGTGGCTTGGCCGGCCCGGGCGGCAAACCGGGGGCGGGTGGCAAGGCCAAGGGCTGCCTGATTTACAAGGCTGATGGCGGCAAGAGCGGTAAACCCGGGGCTGATGGTCAGCCTGGGCCTGAAGGGGCGGCGGGTTCGGTGACAGTACAGCGGATGTAAGAAACACTGAGAGCCTTGTGGCGAGGGGGCTTGCCCCCGTTGGGCCGCGAAGCGGCCCCAATTCCGGCAATCGCAATACTGCTGAAGGTTAGCGGTGTCTTGTTTTACGACTGCTTCGCAGCCGAACGGGACGGTGCGGCGATCCGACAAGCCCCCTCGCCACAACAGCATCCCGGGCCACAGTTCTTCAAAACATCGGCCGAACCGCCGCTATCGCCACCACAGCCAGCCCCACCAGCAGATTGATCCCCACCAACCGGCGAATCCGCCCTAGCACCGCCGCCCCAGCCGGCCAGTCCTGCCCTGCCACGGCAGTGCGCAGTTCCGGCAGCATCAGCGCCTGAATGCGGATAAACAGCGCGGTCATCACCACATACAAGCCCATCATCACCTGCACATAGCGCGGCGCGTTTTCAAAACCGGTGAAGTGCAGATTCAGCATGCCCACGCCGCTGACTGGCAACAGCACCACCGCCACCCAGACCCAGCGGAAAAAACCTTGAAACACTTCTACCCACAACTTCAGCCGGGCAGGGCCCTCCAGTGCCGTGATCGCGGCGGGACGCAGGACCATCCAGGCGAAAAACATGCCGCCGACCCAGACCAGGGCCGCCAGTACATGCAGGCTATAAATGAGGCTAAAAGGTGTCATTGGGTTACTCCGTTCTGCGCGGGATTCATTAGCGGGGTATGATAGCGACCGATTCAGGGGGCGTTCTCAGTTAGTTTCCGCGCCGCGCCGGGTCTGCTGTTGTGCAGGGCAAGGCGCGAGAAGCGTAGTTTGGTCATTCCAAATAAGCTTCGAGCAACGCCGCCCTGCACAACAGCAGGCCCGGCCCTTCGGGTTGTGCCTTAAAGCGAGCCAGACTGCGTTGCAGGCCTTGGAAAGGGAACAACCATTCCCAGCGGCCTGCGCCTTGCCTGGCTCGCTTTAAGGCGACAACGCGGCGTGGAAACTAACTGAGAACGCCCCCTCAAACTACTGAAAATTTATCCAGCGTTTTTTGCGCCCGACAATCCATGATCAGCACTGAACTCAAAACCACGATCCAGGGCGCCTACTCGCGTTTTCTCGAAGCCAAGAGCCTCAAGCCGCGTTATGGCCAACGCCTGATGATCGCCGAAGTCGCCAAGGTCCTGGGTGACATCGACACCGACGACGAAGGCCGGCGCAGTGGCGACCCCGCGATAGTCGCGGTGGAAGCCGGCACCGGCACCGGCAAGACCGTGGCCTACAGTCTGGCGGCGATCCCCACGGCGAAGGCCGCCGGCAAACGCCTGGTGATCGCCACGGCCACCGTGGCCCTGCAAGAGCAGATCGTCTACAAGGACCTGCCCGACCTGATGCGCAACAGCGGGCTGAACTTCAGCTTCGCCCTGGCCAAGGGCCGCGGGCGCTACATGTGCCTGTCCAAGCTCGACATGTTGCTCCAGGAAGGTCACGCACAGACCGCCACGGCGCAGTTGTTCGAAGAAGAGGGTTTCAAGATCGAGGTCGATGAGGCCAGCCAGAAGCTGTTCACCAGCATGATCGAGAAGCTCGCCGGCAATAAGTGGGACGGCGACCGCGACAGTTGGTCCACCGCCCTCGAAGACGCCGACTGGGCGCGCTTGACCACCGACCACAGCCAGTGCACCAACCGTCATTGCCCGAACTTCGGCCAGTGCGCCTTCTACAAGGCCCGCGAAGGTATGGGCAAGGTCGACGTGATCGTCACCAACCACGACATGGTCCTGGCCGACCTAGCCCTGGGCGGCGGCGCTGTGCTGCCGGACCCACGCGACACGATCTACGTGTTCGACGAAGGCCATCACCTGCCAGACAAGGCCATCGGCCACTTCGCCCATTACACGCGCCTGCGCTCCACCGCCGACTGGCTGGAAACCACCGCCAAGAACCTCACCAAACTGCTGGCCCAGCACCCGTTGCCGGGCGACCTGGGCAAGTTGATCGAGCAGGTGCCGGAGCTGGCGCGGGAGATCAAGACCCAGCAGCAGTTCATGTTCACCGCCTGCGAGCAGATTGCCGATTTCAAACCCGGCGAAGACGTTGAAGGCCGCGAGCGCCCGCGTCACCGATTCGTCGGCGGGGTGATTCCCGAGCACATGCGTGAAATGGGCATCGAGCTGAAGAAAGGCTTCGCGCGCCTGACCGACCTGTTCACCCGCCTGACCGACCTGCTCAAGGAAGGCATGGACGGCGAGGTCAACATCGGCATCGCCAGCAACCAGGCCGAAGAGTGGTATCCACTGTTCGGCAGCTTGCTGTCGCGCTCTTCCGGCAACTGGGAGCTGTGGACCGCCTTCACCGTCGAAGACCCGGAAGACAACCCGCCCATGGCCCGCTGGCTGACCCTGGCCGAAAGCGGCTCACTATTCGACATCGAGGTCAACGCCAGTCCTATCCTCGCGGCGGAAATGCTTCGCCGCAACCTGTGGAACGTGGCGTATGGCTGTCTGGTGACTTCGGCGACCTTGACTGCCCTCGGCACCTTCGACCGCTTCCGCATGCGCGCCGGCCTGCCGAAAAAAGCCGTGACGGCGGTGGTGCCAAGCCCGTTCCATCATGCCGATGCCGGTGTGTTGCGGGTACCGAACCTGAACGCCGACCCCCGTGATGCAGCAGCGCATACCGCCGCGATCATTCGGGATCTGCCTGAGTTGGTCGAAGGCTCGCGGGGTACGCTGGTGCTGTTTTCCTCGCGTAAACAGATGCAGGACGTGTTCGACGGCCTCGACCGCGACTGGCGCAAGCAAGTGTTCATCCAAGGCAACCTGTCGAAGCAGGAAACCCTCAACAAGCACAAGGCGCGAGTCGATGGCGGCGACTCCAGCGTGTTGTTCGGCCTGGCGAGCTTCGCCGAAGGGGTCGACTTGCCCGGTGCCTATTGCGAGCACGTGGTCATCGCCAAGATTCCATTCTCGGTACCTGATGATCCGGTCGAAGCAGCCTTGTCCGAATGGATCGAAGCCCGGGGGGGCAATCCGTTCATGGAAATCTCCGTGCCGGACGCCTCGCTGAAGCTGGTCCAGGCCTGTGGTCGCTTGCTGCGCACCGAAGAAGACCGCGGCACCATCACCTTGCTCGACCGGCGCCTGGTGACCCAGCGCTATGGCAAAGCCATCCTCAACGCGTTGCCGCCGTTCCGTCGAGAAATTTCCTGAAACACCGGTGGGCGGTTTTGCCCACCGCGTTGTCTATCTCTCTGCCATCGCTTTTCCACTGGCCCATTGAAGGTCGTTAGGGAGATTTTCGTTCTCATGATTTGCCGTTCGTTGCCTGCTGTTTTTGCCCTGCTGTTCGCAACACCGCTGCTGGCCGCTCCCGCCAGTCCGCAGACGCTGTTCAACTTTGTGCGCCCCGCCGACGTGGTCCAGGTGGCGACTCAGGACGCCAGCCTGCCGCAATCCAACGCCGAGCAAACCCCCGAGGGCGAAGTGCTGCGCCGGGTGACGTTCAACCCGGTCGCCCGACCGACTTTGCGCCTGACTCCGCAAACCGGCGCCTGGGACTGGTCGCAGTCGGGCGTCATGAGCCTGCGGATCCAGAACGCCATGAACTGGGCCTTGACCCTGTACGTAACCATCCAGAGCAACGACGGCAAGACACTGGTCAGCCGCGTCGATCTGCCGGCGGGGCCTGCGCAAACACTGTTGGTGCCTTTGCAAGCGACATCACCGCTGAGCCAGGGCATGAAGTCTGGCCCGCCGATGCCGATGACTGTCGAGGGGCAGCGCGTGTTGCTGGCCAGCAGCGCCGGTGAACTGGATCGCAGCCAGGTGGTGTCGGTGAGCTTGTCGATGGACCAGCCGAAGGTCGCGCAAAGCATCTTGCTGGAGCGCTTTGGTGTGCAGGACGGCGAGTCGGTCACCCAAGCTGTGTATGGCGGGTTGGTGGATGCTTACGGTCAGTCGACCCGGGCCAAATGGCCGGAAAAAATCAGCAGCGACGATCAACTGAAAGGCGCCGCCAGCAAGGAGCAGCAGCAACTGAAAACCTGGCTGGCCGATCGCGAAAAGTCCTCCCTGGACAAGTTCGGTGGTTTGACCAAAGGCCCGTCCTTCAAGGCCAGCGGCTTTTTCCGCACCGAGAAACGCGACGGACGCTGGTATCTGGTGACGCCGGAAGGACACCCGTTTTATTCGCTAGGGGTTAACACCGTCGCTGCAGACGTCAACCAGACCTACGTTGCCGGTCGCGAGTGGATGTTCGAATCCCTGCCCAAGGTTGACGAGGCCCTGGCCAGCCATTACGGCGAAGGCGACAACCGTGGCGGCAACGGGGCCGATCAAGGACGCGGCTACAATGCCGGACGCTGGTACGACTTCTACGCTGCCAACCTGCAGCGTCTGTATGGCGATCCTTGCGCGTTGGGCAGCGAAACCAAGGCCGGCGTTGCCGAAGCGGCCAAGTCCGAAGCGACGGTAGCGAAAGCCGCAGAGCCAGAATCTGTCGAACCGTGCAAAGCGCAGTTCGACGAGCAACGCTGGGCCAGTCACACCCTTGATCGCTTGCAGGCCTGGGGCTTCAACACCATTGGCAACTGGAGCGCACCCGTACTGGGCAACGCTGATCGCGTGCCGTACACCTTGCCGCTGTCGATCGTCGGCGACTACGCCAGCATCAGCACCGGTACCGACTGGTGGGGCGGCATGCCCGACCCGTTCGACCCGCGTTTTGCCATGGCCGCCGAACGTGCCGTGGCGATTGCCGCTCGCGACCATCGTGACGATCCGTGGCTGATTGGTTACTACGCTGACAATGAACTGGCCTGGGCCGGTCCCGGCGATGACCCGAAAGCCCGTTATGCTCTGGCCTACGGTACCTTGAAGATGACCACCGACGTGCCGGCCAAGCGCGCGTTCCTCAAACAGCTGCGTGACAAGTACCGCAATCAGGCTGGCCTGTCGGAAGCCTGGGGCATTGATCTGCCGGCCTGGGAACTGATGGAAGATCCGGATTTTGTGCCGCCATTGCCAAGTACCGAGCACCCGGAAATCGAGGCTGACTTCAAATACTTCCAGAAAGTCTTTGCCGACACCTATTTCAAGACCATCTCCGATTCACTCAAGTGGCATGCGCCGAACCAGCTGCTGCTCGGCGGCCGTTTCGCCATCAGCACGCCGCAAGCCGTGGAGTCCTGCGCCCAGTACTGCGACGTGTTGAGCTTCAACATGTATACCCTGCAACCCCAGGATGGTTACGACTTCGCCAAACTGCGCAGTCTCGACAAACCCGTGCTGATTACCGAGTTCAATTTCGGCTCGACTGATCGTGGCCCGTTCTGGGGCGGCGTCACGCCGTTGGCGAAGGAGGAGGACCGCGGCGCGGCGTATGCCAACTTCCTCAAGCAGGCCTTGAGCGAGCCGTCGATTGTTGGCGTGCATTGGTTCCAGTACCTCGATCAACCGGTCACCGGGCGCCTGCTTGACGGTGAAAACGGTCACTTCGGGTTGGTGGGCATTACTGATCTGCCGTTCCAGGGCTTTGTCGATAGCGTGCGCAAGAGCAACCTGACGACGGTCGAGCAATTGGGCAAGGAGGCCGAGAAGGCTGCGGCCGCCGCCGACAAAGTCAGTCACGACGCCGAGGGCGGCCGCAAGGCCGAGGCCGGCAAGGGGCCGGGGAAGGGCGCTGGCGGGCATTCCGGCAAAGGTCATTAATCGCCACAACCGCCCGGCCCAACCCTGTTCCCAAAACCCTCAAGGGCTGGAACAATGCCCGCCACTTTGTAGAGCGTTAATCCGGGGAGTTGCGGGTGCAGATTCAGGGTCATTACGAGCTTAAGTTCGAAGCGGTGCGAGAGGCGTTCGCTGCGCTGTTCGACGATCCCCAGGAGCGTGGCGCAGCGTTGTGCGTTCAGATTGGTGGCGAAACCGTCCTCGATCTGTGGGCCGGCACCGCCGACAAGGACGGGGCCGAGGCCTGGCACAGCGACACCATCGCCAACCTGTTCTCCTGCACCAAGACCTTTACCGCCGTCACCGCGCTGCAATTGGTGGCCGAAGGCAAGCTGCAACTGGATGCCCCGGTCGCGCGCTACTGGCCTGAGTTCGCCGCCGCCGGCAAAGAGTCCGTCACCCTGCGACAATTGCTCTGCCATCAGGCCGGCCTTCCGGCATTGCGCGAGTTACTGGCCCCCGAAGCCCTTTACGACTGGCAAACCATGGTCGATGCCCTGGCCGCCGAAACGCCATGGTGGACGCCGGGCGAAGGCCACGGTTATGCGGCGATCACCTATGGCTGGCTGGTCGGCGAATTGCTGCGCCGTGCCGACGGTCGTGGACCGGGGGAATCCATCGTCGCGCGGGTCGCCAAACCCTTGGGCCTGGACTTCCATGTGGGCCTGGCCGACGAAGAGTTCTATCGCGTGGCCCACATTGCGCGGGGCAAGGGCAATGTCGGCGATGCCGCCGCCCAGCGCCTGCTGCAAGTGACCATGCGCGAGCCAACGGCCATGACGACCCGGGCGTTCACCAACCCGCCGTCGATCATGACCAGCACCAACAAACCCGAGTGGCGACGCATGCAGCAGCCGGCCGCCAATGGCCATGGCAATGCCCGCAGCCTGGCCGGCTTCTATGCAGGCCTGCTCGACGGCAGCCTGCTGGAAAGCGATATGCTCGATGAACTGACCCGCGAGCACAGCCTCGGCGAGGACAAGACTTTACTGACCCAGACCCGTTTCGGCCTGGGTTGCATGCTCGATCAACCGGACGTCGCCAATGCCACCTTCGGCCTTGGTCCGCGGGCATTTGGTCATCCCGGCGCCGGCGGCTCCATCGGTTTTGCCGACCCGGAGCACGATGTGGCCTTCGGATTTGTGACAAATACCCTGGGGCCGTACGTCTTGATGGATCCGCGCGCGCAAAAGCTGGTGCGGGTTCTGGCCACTTGTCTGTAAAAGCGGTTATCGGGTTCCAGTGCTGGAACCCGATTGCCTTTCCAGTTTCAAAGCGTCTGTTTATACGGGCCGATGTGGCCTGATTTTTTTGCCTTCATTTTTGTGGATATCCAATGTCATCCAATAAAACCCTCGCCTTGGCCCTGTGCTTCGCTATTACCGGTTGCGCACAGACTCCACAGAAAGACGCGACGGCCCCCGTTGCCAAGACTGAAAGCGGCAGCCACTGGTACTGGCCGTTCGGTTCCGACGACAGCGCCGGCAAGCCCGCGGTCAAGCCTGAGGTGAAACCTGAAGTCAAACCCGTTGCGGTGGCCAAGGCCGAAACCGCTAGCGGCAGCAAGTGGTACTGGCCGTTCGGCGGCAGCGAGCAGAGCGCCGCCAAGGCTGTGCCGATGGCAGACCCGAAAGTCACCCAGGCCTGGCTTGACGACTACGAACCGCGTCTGCGCGAGGCGGTCAAGGGCAGCAACATGCAACTCGAGCGCCGCGAAAACGTGCTGGTGGTGACTGCGCCTGTCGAAGGCTCGTTCAACCCTGATCGTCCGGCCATGCTGCTGCCGAACACACTCGGTCCGTTTACCCGGGTCGCGAAAATCCTTGAAGCCGATCCAAAGACCGCTGTCTTGATCCTCGGCCACAGCGATACGTCCGGCGCTGCACCGGCCAACGTCAAACTGAGCCAGGAGCGTGCCCAGGCCGTTGCGGCAATTTTCCGCCTCAGTGGTTTGCAGCGTGATCGCTTGATGCTGCGTGGCCTGGGCGGTGATGCACCGCGTGCCGCCAACGACAGCGTGCAAGGGCGTGCGTTGAACCGCCGCGTGGAACTGCTGGTGACCCCGCAAAACACCATGGTTGCGTTGCTGAGCAAGTACAACATGCCGGCGCCAGCCCCGGTGACCATGGTCGCTGCCGCTGACGTCAAACCGGTCGCCAAACCTGTTACACCGGCCCCTGCTGCTAAAAAAGCGGCCGTTCCGACCATGAAAAAGGCGCCAGCCAAAAAAGCACCGGCCAAGAAAACACCCGCGAAAACCGCAACGCCGGCGAAAAAGACTGCGCCAGCCAAAGCCGCTGCGGCTGACAAGAAAGTCGCCGCCACCGATACTGCAAAGCAGTGATTCGTTAACCAAAAGGAATGCGCCATGACCCAGGGCCTGGCTGATATGCGTCGTGACTACACTCGTGATGGCTTGACCGAGGCACAAGCCCCGGCTGAGCCGTTTGCGCTGTTCCACCAGTGGTTCGCCGACGCGGTGAAAACCGAACAGGCACCGGTGGAAGCCAATGCCATGACCCTGGCCACCGTTGACCAGGACGGTCGACCGCACTGTCGCATTCTGTTGCTCAAGGGCCTGGACGAGCAGGGCTTCACCTTTTTCACCAACTACGAAAGCGCCAAGGGCCAACACCTGGCCACGAATCCGTTCGCGGCCATGACGTTTTTCTGGCCGGCGCTGGAGCGCCAGGTGCGCATCGAAGGGCGGGTGGTGAAGGTCACGCCTGAGGAGTCCGATGCCTATTATCAGGTCCGTCCACTGGGCAGTCGCCTGGGGGCCTGGGCATCGCCGCAGAGCCGCGTGATCGCCGATCGTGGCGAGTTGGAAGCGCTGCTCAAGGACACCGAGCAACGTTTCAGCGACACCCAGCCGCATTGCCCGGAACACTGGGGTGGTTATCGCCTGCTGCCGGAGCGCATCGAATTCTGGCAAGGCCGCCCAAGCCGCCTGCACGACCGCCTCAATTACCGCCAGCAGGGTGCCGGCTGGATTCTTGAACGTCTGGCCCCCTGAGCAGTTTACCCACCGGGATAGTCTGCCGCAGCGGCCTCCAGCCACTTCGGCAGGTCTCGACGCTTGATCTTCTGCGCCTGAGCACTCGCCAACCGTTCGAGCATGAAGGCTTTTTTCTGCTCATCCTTGCCCGCCAGCGATAGTGCCAGGTCGCGGTCCATCCAGCGTTTTATCCGTACGTACAGCCACCAGTGGAAATACAGTCCAGCGACGGTAGTAACGAAAATGATAAAGTAGTCCATGAAAATCCTTGGCCAGTGGGGTAGTTTTCCGTTTTTGCCGCTACTGTGTGAGTTCGTGGAGGCGCCTTAACGGAGCCTGAATCAAGCCAATTTTATCCGGGCGATGCCGTGACAGGCGTCAAGCTGCGGAGTCTAATGAATATCCGGTTCTTTGGAGTTGATGCTATGCGTAAGTCTGTACTACTGGTTGCTTCCTTTTCCACGATGGCGATGTTGCTCACTGGTTGCCAATCGAGCCTGACCGGTGACTCCTACTCCCGTGACGAAGCGCGTCGCGTGCAGACCGTTCGCATGGGTACCATCGAAGCCTTGCGTCCGGTGAAAATCGAAGGCACCAAAACCCCGATCGGCGGCGCTGCAGGCGCAGTGGTCGGCGGCGTTGGTGGCAGCTCCATCGGTGGTGGCAAAGGCAGCGTCGTTGCTGCGGTCGTCGGTGCTGTAGCTGGCGGTCTGCTCGGTTCGGCCGCTGAAGAAGGCTTGACCCGCACCCAGGGCGTGGAAATCACCGTGCGTGAAGACGATGGCAGCATGCGCGCCTACGTTCAGGAAGTGCAGCCAAACGAAGTGTTCCGTGTTGGTGAGCGTGTGCGTATCGCCAGTGTGGGTGGCACCAGCCGCGTTTCGCACTAAGCGTAAACGCCGGATAAACAAAAAACCCGATCAGGTGACTGATCGGGTTTTTTGTTTTTGGCTGAGGTGAGTCTGGATTGGCGCCAGGCGTTATCGCGGTTTATCAGGATGCAAGGCTGGAACCCTTGCGACTCGCCATCGCCGTCACCCCATAACCGATCAGCGCGGCCAGAATCGAACCGGTCAGGATTCCCATGCGATCCATCCCGGCGAAATCACTCACGCCTGGCTCAAAGGCCAGCGAGCCGACAAACAGGCTCATCGTGAAACCAATGCCGCAAAGAATCGCCACGCCCAGAATCTGGCCCCAATTGGCGCCTTGGGGCAGGGCGGCGATACCGGTTTTCACGGCCAGCCAGGTCAGGCCGAAGACACCGACGGCCTTGCCCAGCAGCAGCCCGATGGCGATGCCCATGGGGACGTGGTGAGTAAAGCTTTCGACGGTGACACCGTTCAGGGACAGGCCGGCATTGGCAAACGCGAACAGCGGCAGAATGCCGTAGGCGACCCACGGGTGCAGGGCGTGTTCCAGGGTCAGCAATGGCGAGGGCTCGGCATTTTTTGTGCGCAGCGGAATGCAGAAAGCCAGGGTCACACCGGCCAGCGTGGCGTGGACACCGCTCTTGAGCACGCAGACCCAGAGAATCAAGCCAATGATCATGTAGGGCCCGAGCTTGACCACGCCGAGCCGGTTCATCCCGATCAGCGCTGCAATACAGGCCGCGGCCAGCGCCAGGGACAGGGTCGACAGGGCGCCGGAATAGAAGATCGCAATGATGATGATCGCGCCGAGGTCGTCGATGATCGCCAGGGTCATCAGGAACAGTTTCAGCGAGACCGGAACGCGTTTGCCCAGCAGCGCCAGCACGCCAAGGGCGAAGGCGATGTCGGTAGCGGTCGGGATTGCCCAGCCGTTGAGGGCCGGTGGCGTGTCGCGATTGAGGTACCAGTAGATCAGCGCCGGCACCACCATGCCACCAATCGCTGCCGCGCCAGGCAGGACGATTTGCGACGGTTTGGACAACTGGCCGTCGAGCACTTCGCGCTTCACTTCCAGGCCGATCAGCAGGAAAAACAACGCCATCAGGCCGTCGTTGATCCACAGCAGCAACGGCTTGGCGATTTTAAGCGCGCCGATCTGCGCCACCACGGGGGTGTCCAGCAGGCCGTTGTACAGCCACGCCAGCGGCGAGTTGTTGATGATCAGAGCCAGAACGGCAGCGGCGATCAGTAACAGACCGCTGGCAGCTTCCAACTGAAAGAAACGCGTGAAAGTGCTACGCAGAGGCAAGGTCGCTCTCCATCCGTGAATTCAAAAGGTGTTACACCCTAACAAGTACTGTTAGTTGTTAAAACAAAAGTTATATTCTTTTTTGTTATATGTCGTTACAGAGTGAGCCGCCAGTACCGAGCTGAGCCTAGCAGTTGCCGGGCGTATTGAACCTCAGCTGTACCTGTGCTGGATGTAGGTTTTTTCCTAAGCTTGTTGGATGAGCCTTGATAAAAGGTCGACTCCTGCCAGATTCAACGAGAAAACCAACATGAGCGACAACCGACAGTGGTCCCGCGAAGCGATCCGGATCATCGAAGCCGATTTCCAGCGCAGCGCCGACACCCACTTGATCCCCTTGCCGCTGCCGGGTTTTCCAGGCATCGAGTTGTACTTCAAGGATGAATCCAGTCACCCCACGGGCAGTCTCAAGCACCGACTGGCGCGTTCGCTGTTCCTGTACGCGCTGTGTAATGGCTGGCTCAAGCCAGGGGCGCCGGTCATTGAGGCTTCCAGCGGTTCCACGGCGATTTCCGAAGCGTACTTCGCGCGCATGCTGGGCTTGCCGTTCATTGCGGTGATGCCGGCGACTACCTCGAAAGAAAAGATCGCGCAAATCGCCTTCTATGGCGGCCAAAGCCACCTGGTGGACGATCCGACCCAGATCTATGCAGAGTCCGAGCGCCTGGCCCGTGAGCACGACGGGCACTTCATTGACCAGTTCACCTACGCCGAACGCGCCACCGACTGGCGGGCGAACAACAACATTGCCGAGTCAATCTTTCATCAGATGCGTTTCGAGCAGCATCCTGAGCCGAGCTGGCTGATTTCCAGCCCCGGTACCGGGGGCACCACGGCCACCCTGGGCCGATACGTGCGTTATCGCCAGTATTGCACCCGCGTGCTGTGTGCCGATGCCGAGCGTTCGGTGTTCTTCGATTACTACCAGACCGGCGATGCCAGCCTGCGACTGGACCACGGCTCGCGGATCGAAGGAATCGGCCGGCCGCGTGTGGAGGCGTCGTTTCTGCCCAAGGTGATCGACGCGATGGTCAAGGTGCCGGATGCCCTGTCACTGGCGGCCATGCACTATCTGGCGGAGCGTTTGGGACGCCACGTGGGCGGGTCGAGCGGGACCAACCTGATCGGCGCACTGATGGCCGCTCAACACATGAAGGCGCAGGGGGAGACGGGGTCGATGGTGGCGATTCTGTGTGACAGCGGCGAGCGCTACGCCACAACCTATTACGATCAGGACTGGCTCAAGGCTCAGGGGTATGAGTTGAGTGGTTTGATGGCTGCAGTGGCGGCGACGGTGGAGCGGGGTGAGCCGCTGCCGGCGAGCGTGCTGCGCGCCAATATCTGAAACTCATCAGACACAGAAACCAGTGTGGGAGCGAGCTTGCTCGCGATGGCGGCGCCACATTCAACACATATGTTGATTGATCTACCGCTATCGCGAGCAAGCTCGCTCCCACAGGGTTTTGCATTGTTTACGGGATTGGGTATCAGGCTTCCAAGCCAAGGATGTCCCGAGCCACAGCCTCCGCAATGCGAATCCCGTCAACACCCGCCGACAGAATCCCGCCTGCATAACCGGCACCCTCACCGGCCGGGAACAAGCCTTTCACGTTCAGGCTCTGCAACGACTCGTTGCGGGTAATGCGCAGCGGTGAGGAGGTACGGGTCTCGATGCCGGTCAACACCGCGTCGTGCAGCGAGTAACCACGAATCTGCTTCTCGAACGCTGGCAAGGCTTCGCGAATCGCTTCGATGGCGAACGCCGGCAACGCCAGCGCCAGATCACCCAGGGCAACGCCCGGCTTGTAGGACGGCTCGACGCTGCCCAGTTCGGTGGACGGTTTGCCCGCGATAAAATCGCCGACCAGTTGCGCTGGGGCTTCGTAGTTGCTGCCGCCCAGCACAAAGGCGTGGGATTCCAGGCGTTCCTGCAGCTCGATACCGGCCAGCGGGCCGCCCGGATAATCGACTTCCGGGGTAATGCCGACGACGATCCCGGAGTTGGCATTGCGCTCGTTACGCGAGTACTGGCTCATGCCATTGGTGACCACACGGTTCGGCTCGGACGTCGCCGCCACCACCGTACCGCCCGGGCACATGCAGAAGCTGTAGACCGAACGACCGTTCTTGGCGTGGTGCACCAGCTTGTAGTCGGCGGCACCCAGTTTCGGGTGGCCGGCGTATTTGCCCAGGCGCGCACGGTCGATCAGCGACTGCGGGTGCTCGATGCGGAAACCCACCGAGAACGGCTTGGCTTCCATGAACACACCACGGCCGTGAAGCATGCGGAAGGTGTCGCGGGCGCTGTGGCCAAGGGCCAGAATCACGTGTTTCGAGTGGATCTGCTCGCCGCCGTTGAGTTCGACGCCGACCAGTTGCCCGTCCTCGATCAACACGTCGGTGACCCGCTGCTGGAAGCGCACTTCGCCACCCAGGGCGCGAATCTGCTCACGCATGTTTTCCACCACGCCAGTCAGACGGAACGTACCGATGTGCGGCTTGCTGACGTAGAGGATTTCTTCCGGGGCACCAGCCTTGACGAACTCGTGCAGGACCTTGCGACCGAGGAACTTCGGGTCCTTGATCTGGCTGTAGAGCTTGCCGTCGGAGAATGTCCCCGCGCCGCCTTCGCCGAACTGCACATTGGATTCCGGGTTGAGCACGCTTTTGCGCCACAGGCCCCAGGTGTCCTTGGTGCGCTGGCGTACTTCGGTGCCGCGCTCGAGGATGATCGGCTTGAAGCCCATTTGCGCCAGCAGCAGCCCGGCGAAAATCCCGCACGGACCGAAGCCGACGACGATCGGCCGCGCGCTCAGGTCGGCCGGTGCCTGGCCTACCGCTTTGTAGCTGACATCCGGCGCCACGCTGACGTTACGGTCATCGGCGAACTTGTGCAGCACCGTCGCCTCGTCGCGAACTTCAAGGTCGATGGTGTAGATGAAGCACAGCTCGGAGGACTTTTTACGCGCATCGTAGCTGCGCTTGAACAAGGTGAAATCGAGCAGGTCATCACTGGCAAGCCCTAAGCGCTGCACGATGGCAGGGCGCAGGTCTTCTTCGGGATGGTCGATCGGCAACTTGAGTTCGGTGATTCGTAACATGGCGGGATCCGGTTCGCGGGGCGCACAACTGCGCCAGGGCGTTTGAAGCCCGCGATTATAAGCCTCAAAGGCGAAGGCCCGTGAGGCTTAAACGATCAGTCGTCGCGCGATCCGCCGAAATACCCGCAGCCGCGCTGTACCTGGCCGTCGATGCGCAGCTCGGCGCTCATGTGCTGGATGCTGCCGGTGCTGCTGTCGACGCAACGTTGCGGTGCAACCCACAGTTCGATGTGCTGGTTGTTGGCTTCGGTGCTGAGGTTGAATCGGCCATCGCCCAGTTGCTCCTCGACGTAAGGCACGGCCAACGGCGGCTGACCGGCCCGGTCGATGACCATGCCTTTGCCGCTGACTTTCACGTTCCACTCCGGCGTATGGCCGGCGGCGCGCAGGATCAGCTGCTTGAAATTCGGATCCTCGCATGCGGTGCCCGAGCGCTCGACGCGGTACAGCTGCTCCAGATCGAGCTGGCCGTCACCACCGCTGCCGGCGACAACCCGCCCACGCACGTCGGCAAATAGCTTGCCCTGTTTGTCCGCCAGGTTTGCGGCCTGCTGCAGGACGCTGGTAGCCCCCGTGTCGTTGACCACATACCGGTTTGCCTGGTTGCACGGCTGGAACAGCAGCTTGCCGTCCGCCGCGGTCAGCTGGCCTTGCATGCGTGTCTGGCCGACATGGGAGGCGCTCTGCCGTTCACCCTCGAACAACTGGCAAGCGGCGAACAGCGGAAGCAGGGCAACGAGGACTAAGGAACGGGCAACACGCATCTTGGGGTCTCCTGACAAGTGCCGCCACGTTACTCAGGCTGACCGTTCATCACAACCCGTTATTGCCTCCACTTTGTACAGGCACTGGTACAACTCGGGTTGTTCGGTCTTCAGATATGAAAGGTCTGACCGGTTTGCAACCCTTCCACACTTTTGGCGTAGGCTAAGGCCACATCCGCCGCAGGAACTGGCTTGAATCCACGGAAGTACGGCGCGTATTTGCCCATGGCTTCGACGAGGACATTCGGGCTGATCGAATTCACCCGCAGGCCGCGCGGCAGTTCGATGGCGGCGGCGCGAACGAAGCTGTCCAGCGCACCGTTGACCAGCGAGGCCGAAACACCGCTACGGATCGGATCGTGGCTCAGTACGCCAGTGGTGAAGGTGAACGATGCGCTGTCATTGGCGAACTCACGGCCGATCAGCAGCAAATTGACCTGGCCCATGAGCTTGTCTTTCAAGCCCAGGGCAAAGCTTTCTTCGGTCATCTCGTTGAGCGGTGCGAAGGTCACGTTGCCGGCGGCACACACCAGTGCATCGAATTTTCCGGTCTGCTCGAACAGTTTGCGAATCGAGGCGCTGTCACTGATGTCCACCTGATAGTCGCCGCTGGTGCGGCCGATGCGGATGATTTCGTGGCGTTGCGACAGTTCTTTGTCGATAGCCGAACCGATGGTGCCGCCTGCGCCGATCAAAAGAATTTTCATGGGGGCTGATCCTCGTGTGGGTTGAACGAGGTTTCAGTTTAGGGTGGTTTTTTCTGCAGATAAGCGCACTAATAGGCAACCTTTGGTTTTCAAATGGAAACAATCCATGAGCGAGATGGATGACCTGGCGGCGTTCGCGGTGTTGATCGAAGCGGGGAGTTTTACTTTGGCGGCGCAACAGCTCGGTTGCAGCAAAGGCCAGTTGTCCAAGCGCATCAGCCAGTTGGAGGCGCAGTTTTCTGTGGTGTTGTTGCAGCGTACCACTCGCCGTTTGAGCCTGACGGCAGCCGGCGCTGCGTTGTTACCACAGGCGCAGGCGCTGGTGGTGCAAGTCGAGCGGGCGCGTCAGGCCCTGGCGCGGCTGAAGGACGACATGGCCGGCCCGGTGCGGATGACGGTGCCGGTATCACTCGGGGAAACCTTCTTCGATGGCTTATTGCTGGAGTTCTCCGCCAAGTATCCCCAAGTGCAGATCGAACTGGAGCTCAACAACAGCTACCGCGATCTGTCCCGCGACGGCTTCGATCTGGCGATTCGTTCTGACGTGGCGATTGACCAGCGACTGGTGGCGCGTCCGTTGCTGGCGTGGCAAGAACTGACCTGTGCCAGCCCGGCCTATCTGGAGCAATACGGTGAACCGCAAACGCCCCAGGCGCTGGCCGAACATCGCTGCCTGCTCAACAGCCATTACAGCGGCCGCGAAGAATGGCTGTATCACCAGCAGCACGAGTTATTGCGGGTGYGGGTGTCGGGTCCGTTCGCCAGCAACCACTACAACCTCTTGAAGAAAGCCGCGCTGGTCGGTGCCGGTATTGCACGCCTGCCGTCCTACTGTTTGCCAACGGAGCTGGCGGAGGGGCGTTTGCGATGGCTGCTGCGCGATTATCAGACCCGCAGCATGCCGATGTATCTGGTGCATCCGTATCAGGGCGGATTGCCCAAGCGCACGCAGGTGCTGGCGGATTATCTGATCGGGTGGTTCAAGCGCAGTGGGGAGGTGCTGGATCGGCTCTAAACCATCACACAGACCATTGTGGGAGCGAGCTTGCTCGCGATAGCGGTAGGTCAGACAACATCTTCTTTGAATGTGAAATGGTCATCGCGAGCAAGCTCGCTCCCACATCTATGGTTACCCCCTTTTCTGCAATACTGTTGTTGATGTCGTGTTTGGCTTGCTTTCATCTATCCGGCGTCTGAGTTGGGGTTGTGGCCCCCGCGCCTCGATGAGAATCGATGCCCAACGACCCTAATTAGGGG
>NZ_JBFULI010000058.1:0-35050 GCF_056400405.1 Pseudomonas sp. P5_B3
GCAGGCCTCCATCACGACAGTGCAGGGCTCAAGGTTCATCAGGTGCTGCATGAGCGCTACCCGATTGAATTTTTTGCGGTACAGCTCGTGACCACGATCATCCTGTGCATGTAGATGAAAGGTGTGTTTTCCCAGATCGATGGCGGCAATAGCTACTTTGCTCATGGCAATGATCTCCGATAAGCCCCCTGTGAAAGCTTAGTGGTCGATCACAGGGGGCGGCGGGGGTAGCCATTTCATTAGGGGATCGGCGTGTTCTACGTAGAACTACGTAGACCTTACGTACGTAGTAACGCGGATTTATTTGTGGACGGCATGCGCAGATATTGGGCCAGCTCCGCACCGCGGACACAATTATAAAAATTACCGCCGCAGTCACCGGCTGTCGGCAGGAGACACGCTATGCCCCGTCTGGCTAAACACCTCGCCTGGTTTGCCGTGGCTGTCCTGGGAGCGATTGCGCTGAGTGTCGTGGCCCTGCGCCGCGGCGAAGCGATCAACGCCCTGTGGATCGTAGTCGCAGCCGTCGCCATCTACCTTGTTGCCTACCGCTACTACAGCCTGTTCATCGCCAATAAAGTGATGCAGCTCGATCCCAATCGGGCCACTCCGGCTGTGCTCAATAACGATGGTCTGGACTACGTGCCGACCAACAAACACGTACTTTTCGGTCACCACTTCGCGGCCATTGCCGGTGCAGGTCCGCTGGTCGGCCCGGTACTGGCGGCGCAAATGGGCTACCTGCCCGGCACGCTGTGGCTGATCGCCGGCGTGGTGCTGGCTGGTGCCGTGCAGGACTTCATGGTCCTGTTCATGTCCACCCGCCGCAATGGCCGCTCCCTGGGCGACATGGTTCGCGAGGAAATGGGCCGCATCCCCGGCACCATCGCGCTGTTCGGCTGCTTCCTGATCATGATCATCATCCTCGCGGTGCTGGCGCTGATCGTGGTGAAAGCCCTGGCCGAGAGCCCGTGGGGTATTTTCACGGTGATGGCGACCATCCCGATCGCGATGTTCATGGGCATCTACATGCGCTACATCCGCCCGGGTCGCATCGGTGAGATCTCGGTGATCGGCGTGCTGTTGCTGCTCGGTTCGATCTGGCTCGGCGGGCAGATTGCCGCGGATCCGGTGTGGGCCAAGGCCTTTACCTTTACCGGTCTGCAGATCACCTGGATGCTGATCGGCTACGGTTTTGTCGCGGCGGTGTTGCCGGTGTGGCTGATTCTGGCACCCCGTGACTACCTGTCGACCTTCCTGAAAATCGGCACCATCGTCGCCCTGGCCATCGGCATCCTGGTGACCATGCCCGAGCTGAAAATGCCGGCCCTGACCCAGTTCATCGACGGCACCGGCCCAGTGTGGAAGGGCGGGTTGTTCCCGTTCCTGTTCATCACTATCGCCTGTGGCGCGGTGTCGGGTTTCCATGCGCTGATCGCCTCCGGCACCACGCCGAAACTGCTCGCCAGTGAGGGGCATGCCCGTTACATCGGTTACGGCGGCATGCTGATGGAATCGTTCGTGGCGATCATGGCCATGGTCGCTGCGTCGGTCATCGATCCGGGCGTGTATTTCGCCATGAACAGCCCGGCGGCCGTGGTTGGCGCCGATGCGGTTGCCGTTGCGCAAACCGTCAGCAGTTGGGGCTTTGCGATTACCCCGGAAGCCCTGCAAGCGGTGGCCCACGACATCGGTGAAACCACGATTCTGGCCCGTGCCGGTGGTGCGCCGACCCTGGCGGTGGGGATCGCGCAGATCCTGCACCACGTCCTGCCGGGTGAGAACACCATGGCGTTCTGGTACCACTTCGCGATCCTGTTTGAAGCGCTGTTCATCCTCACTGCCGTGGACGCCGGCACCCGCGCCGGGCGTTTCATGCTCCAGGACCTGCTCGGTTCGTTCGTGCCAGCCCTGCGTCGCACCGAATCCTGGACCGCCAACCTGATTGCCACCGCCGGTTGCGTGGCCATGTGGGGTTATCTGCTGTATCAGGGCGTGATCGATCCATTGGGCGGCATCAACACCTTGTGGCCGCTGTTCGGCATCTCCAACCAGATGCTGGCCGGTATCGCGCTGATGCTCGCTACCGTGGTGCTGATCAAGATGAAGCGCCAGCGTTATGTCTGGGTCACCTTGCTGCCGGCGGTATGGTTGCTGATCTGCACTACCACCGCTGGCTTCATCAAGCTGTTCGATGCCAACCCGGCGATCGGCTTCCTCGCCCTGGCGAAGAAGTACAGCGATGCCCTGGCCAACGGTCAGGTGCTGGCCCCGGCCAAGGACATCACCCAGATGCAGCACGTGATCTTCAACGCCTACACCAACGCAACGCTGACCGCGCTGTTCCTGTTCGTGGTGTTCAGCATCCTGTTCTTCGCGCTCAAGGTCGGTATTGCCGCCTGGGGCACCAAGGAGCGTACGGATAAGGAAGCGCCATTCCACGCGCTGCCGGATGCCTGATCATGTTCAATGACCTGAGTCGCCTCGGCAAATACCTCGGTCAGGCCGCGCGCCTGATGGTCGGCATGCCCGACTACGACAACTACGTCGAGCATATGCAGAGCAAGCACCCGGATAAACCGGTGATGGACTACGAGGCGTTCTTCCGCGAACGCCAGGAGGCCCGTTACGGCAGTAAAGCCGGACCGAAGTGCTGTTGAGTGAAATAAAGAAACCGGCTGAACAGACTGTGTGAAAGCCACTGAAGGCCAACCCAACAAATGCCMCGACAAGTCGGGGCATTTGTTTTTGATCTTGGCAGACCGCGTTTTCACACGGTCTGTTCCGGTGCCGTTTGCATTTCGCAGTCCTGCTTCTTATCTTTCCTGGTGCACCAGCCTTTTATCAGTGGTGCACCAGGCTTCGACTGGAAATGCCGAGGGCCGTCTTCAACCTGGAATCGATGCACATAATTACTTGAATTTCACCAGCGCGAATGCAACTGCCCCCCAGATAACAATGATTCCCGATATCAAAATCTTGATTTTGAGAAGTTGTTTGAGGTGAGGCGGGAAATTCTTTACATCGTCAGGATCCATTTCACCAGTGCGAATTCCCGGCCCTGGCCATATCACCATTCCTGTGATTTTTGCCACCAACATGAGTCGCCCAAACCATCCTTGTTGTCGCAAACTCGCTCCCCAAACAACAATATGTCGACTATTTTCCAAAGCTTTCAACATGGAATCCAGATGACGCATCAAGTAAAGGCTGTAGGCAAAAGTACCAATACTCAACAGGAATGGCCCACCCACAACCAAAATGACAACCCAGAGACTCCAGGCGTTGATCACCGTTGCTTGGCCTCATACAGTTTCTCGCCCAGGAACTCTCCTGCAACACCTCCAGCTTCAGAGCCCACCCATGCACCAGCCCCTACTATGGCCGCAACGCAGATAACTCCTCCAATCCCTGTGGATACCCCAAGCGCCAAGCAAACAGGGCCGCTAGCTATATATGCCAACTCTCCACCTCTATGACCACCGATTGTCGACAACACAAATTTTCCTCCCTCCGTAAACTTGACCTTCTCACAAGCCGCTCCAGAGTCGTCTACACAAATCTCCTGAACAGCCAGCAACGAAGAAACCCCACCAATGCCAATGCCGATGTAACCGCCGGTGCTCATGTACTTCGCCGCCCGACTGGTCGCATTCACGTGATTGGCATACCCCGGTATCTGCCCCGGCGCCCCGGCCTTGTCCCAGTGGTGCACCAGGCTGCGACTGGAAATGCCGAGCGCCGTCTTCAGCTTCGGGTGATCGCCCAGGGTGGTCTGGCCACGCAGGCGAGTGGAGTTCAGCAGATGAGCATCGAGTTGGGCGAGCAGGCGCTGGCGTTCGGCGAAGAACTGCGGTGATTTGAGGTGGCCGTGTTGGCGATAGCTGTCTTGATGCAGACGCTCCATGGCTTGCAGGGTGTCGCGCAGTCGGGCCAGGTGTTTTTCCATCACCACCGCGCTGACGCCAAGCCAGGTCGAAGTCTCGCCGCTAAAACTGGCGATTTCCGCCGCGTGGCGGAACATGAACTCGGCTTCCTCCGGCGTCAGGGGATCAAGGGCGGCCTTGACCTGCTGCGCGGCCTGCATCAGCTGCGCTTCCTGGTAGGTGCAGGAGGTGTTGTTCGGGTCGCTCAGTACGATCAACGAGCCGGCTTTGATGTTGTCTGATACTGGGTTGAGTGCCCGAAACTTGCGCATCACGGCGGCATCGGGCGTGGCGAACAACGTGGCCTCCAATGCCTCGCGGGTCATGCTTTTGGGCACCACATAGAAGCCCGGTTCTTGAGGGTCTACGCGGGCGAATATGACAGGCGCCGGTGGGTTCGAAGGGGCGAAACCAGGCTGACGTGGCGCGGCCGGTTGACTGGTTGCCGCACTGGAAACGGGTTGCACAACGCTCCTGTCCGTTCGCGGTGCGGAGTTAGCGTTGCGATAGGTCGCCGTGACCACCGAGGGGATCAGTCGGGCCTTGCAGGGGCAATCGCTGTGGCTGTCCAGCGTGCCCGCCATGGCTTTGCCATGACTGATCATGTGCGAAATGCCACCGACAATTTTGTAAGTCTTGCCGTCCTTGCCACAGGTGACTCGATCACCTTCGCGGGCATGGGCAATGCCGTACATCAATATCCGGGTGTCACCATTCAGGACCTTGCCGCCACAGGTGGTCTTGTCATGCAGGCCAATGAAATGTCCTTCGTTCATTGATGTTCTTCCTCCTTGATGGAAGGCAGAAAGCCCTCGGCCATCGGCACACCTTCACGCCCCACCAACAAACAACCGCCTTGTAAGGTGTTGATGACCTCGTCGCCATTGCAGAGACGGCTGCCGACCAGCGCTAAATGGCTATTCCCTTGACCCGCGCCCGTGACGATCTGCGCCGTACGCCCATCGGCGTACAGGACGTAATCGCCTTTCTGTGCCGCACGTACTTTCTGACCGCTGTCCAATGTGAACGTCAGCGGCGATGTCGCTTGCTGGACTACCCCGCCATCGCGGGTTTGGCTACCTTCGGTTGCAAATCGATAAACGGCGCGAGTGGGATGAGCTTCTACGTAAGCCTGCTGCTGGCGAACAACCGCCAGAGCTTCGTCGCAAAAGTGCGCAAGTCGTTCTTCTGTGAAATGGGGGGCGTCAAGACTGCAGAGAAACTCAGGAGAAACTTCGTTGGTATACAAGGGGTGCACAGGTGCATTCATTTGCAACTTCCTTATCGTCATCGGTTTGAGTTGCCTTTCCTTCTCATCTCGGCAGAAGCGCTGAGCAGAGGGAATATTGGGCGACGACGAATAAGACGGTGGGACGCGTGCTGAAAGCAATCCAACGGCATAGCCAAAATGAACGAATAGGAATTTTCGCAATAACAAACAACCCATTTCCTACAGGGAAATTACACAGGCTGCGTGAAAACATAGCAATCTGCGGGACATCTCCCTAGATGTAAGTCATAAAGAAAATTGCTCCGTATCTTTCGATACGGAGCAATTTCTTTGAGCACCGTGCAAATTGCAGGTTTTCACACAGTCTGTGAACAGCCGGTTTTTTTTTGAGTGCAGGAACGCCCTGAATGGCTCAAGCCGCGTGGTAATCCGAATCGTCGCTGCCACTTTTGTCCCGGGGCATGGACGCATTGCCAACGTTTCGTTCATGAGTCTCATGATCCGGCCGGGTGATCTTGAGCGCCCGGTCGGCGACCTTGGCGTTATGCATCAGGCGACAGAACACGGCGGCGACGATGATCGACAGCAATGACCAGATGACAATGACTTTGAGGAGCATGGCGAAACCTCTCGCGGCAAACAATTCTTACGATCGCCAGCGTCCTTGCAGCAAAGGCTACCTATCCATTGTGGCAGGTGTTCATGATCTTGCATTTCCTTGCAGATTTGAACTGTTTATCAGCTATCTACCAAGATGAAGCGACAGTTTCCCGGACCGGTACTTTAATGGATGTTCTGGAGCGACTGATCACTGGGCCGTCATAGCCTTAAGGCTATGGATCTCATACCGAAAAGCTATTTCATCAATCGGTGATCCGGATCCACGCTTAAGGATGGTTAGCTGAAAACAAAATAAAGAGGAGATGCCATGTCAACTGAATCGAAATGCCCGTTCAATCACGCCGCTGCTGGCGGTGGCACGACGAACCGCGACTGGTGGCCGAACCAACTGAATCTGAAGATCTTGAGTCAACACTCGCCCAAATCTGACCCGTTGGGGGGCGACTTCAACTACGCCGAAGCCTTCAAGAGCCTGGACTTCCAGGCGTTGAAAAAAGACCTGACTGCGCTGATGACCGACTCCCAGGACTGGTGGCCGGCGGACTTCGGTCACTATGGGCCTTTCTTTATCCGCATGTCCTGGCACGCCGCAGGCACCTATCGCACCGGTGACGGCCGGGGCGGCGCCGGCTCCGGCCAGCAGCGCTTTGCACCGCTCAACAGCTGGCCGGACAACGTCAGCCTCGACAAGGCCCGTCGGCTGCTCTGGCCAATCAAGCAAAAGTACGGCAACAAAATCTCCTGGGCCGACCTGATCGTCCTCGCCGGCAACGTTGCACTGGAGTCCATGGGCTTCAAGACCTTTGGTTTTTCCGCTGGCCGCCCGGATGTCTGGGAACCGGACGAAGATGTCTACTGGGGCTCGGAAAAAACGTGGCTGGGTGGCGACGTGCGTTATGGCAAAGATGCCGGGCAAGCTCCCGCAGAGCGCAATCTGGAGGCCCCCCTCGCAGCCGTGCAGATGGGCCTGATTTACGTAAACCCCGAAGGCCCTGAAGGCAACTCTGATCCGGTCGCCGCCGGGACGGACATCCGTGAAACCTTTGCGCGCATGGCCATGAACGACGAGGAAACCGTCGCGCTGATCGCGGGCGGTCACGCCTTCGGCAAAACCCACGGTGCAGGTCCCGTCGACCATGTCGGACCTGAGCCCGAAGCCGCCGGCCTCGAGCTGCAGGGCCTGGGCTGGAAGAGCACGTTTGGTACCGGTAAAGGTGGCGACACCATCTCCAGCGGCCTGGAAGTGACCTGGACGACCACGCCAACCCGGTGGAGCAACAACTACCTGGAGAACCTGTTCGGTTACGAATGGGAACTGACCAAGAGCCCGGCGGGGGCAAACCAGTGGAAGCCGAAAAACGGCGCTGGCGCCGGCACCATTCCGGATGCCCATGATCCCGCAAAACGGCGTGATCCGACCATGCTGACCACGGACCTGTCGCTACGTTTCGACCCGATCTATGAGCCGATTTCGCGGCGCTTCCTGGCCAATCCAGACCAGTTGGCCGACGCCTTCGCCCGTGCCTGGTACAAGCTGATTCACCGTGACATGGGGCCGCTTTCACGCTACCTCGGCCCGGAAATGCCGAACGAAGAGCTGCTGTGGCAAGACCCGATCCCTGCCGTCGATCATCCGCTGGTCAATGACAGCGATGTGGCCGCGCTCAAGGGCAAAATTGCCGCCTCGGGGCTGTCAGTCTCGCAGCTGGTATCTACAGCCTGGGCGGCAGCGTCGACTTTCCGTGGCTCCGATAAACGCGGTGGTGCCAACGGTGGGCGTTTGCGTCTGGAGCCGCAGAAGTCCTGGCAGGCCAACCAGCCAGAACAACTGGCCAGGGTGCTGGCAAAACTCGAAAGCATTCAGAAGGAGTTCAACAGTGGCGGCAAGAAAATCTCCCTGGCCGACCTGATCGTGCTCGCCGGTGGCGTGGGCGTGGAACAGGCTGCGAAAAATGCCGGCCACAGCGTGACGGTACCTTTCACGCCGGGGCGCATGGACGCCAGCCAGGAACAGACCGATGTCGAATCCTTCGGATACCTTGAACCGATTGCCGACGGCTTCCGTAATTACCTGAAGCAACAGTACCGTGTACCGGCCGAAAAACTGCTGATCGACAAGGCGCAACTGCTGACGCTCAGCGCGCCGGAAATGACGGTGTTGCTGGGCGGCTTGCGGGTGTTGAACACCAATGTCGACCAGAGCAGACACGGAGTGTTCACCACGCGTCCGGAGGCCTTGACCAACGACTTCTTCACCAACCTGCTGGATATGGGCGTGGAGTGGAAGCCGGTATCGGATGCCCAGCAAGAGTATGAAGGGCGCGATCGCAAGACCGGCGCGCTGAAGTGGACGGGCACTCGAGTCGATCTGGTCTTCGGTTCCAATGCGCAGTTGCGAGCTTTGGCCGAGTTCTATGCCTGCGCCGATGCGCAGCAGAAGTTCGTCAAGGACTTCGTCGCTGCGTGGACCAAAGTGATGAACCTGGATCGCTTCGACTTAAACCGCACTGTTTAGAGGAGATGTTGTCATGACGCTGGCACGACCGGCAAAAAGTGCCTCGGTTCGCCCTCCGGCTCCTGCATCAGCGGAGGGCATCCAGCGACCATAAACCTTGGCGATCATGGTCCAGTCTTTGTGGCCGAGCTGCTTGGCTACCTGCATTGGATTCTCGCCAACGGATAGCATCATGGAGGCATAGGTGTGGCGGCTCTGATAGGGTCGCTGCCACCTAACTCCTGACAGCAGTCAGGATTATGATCAATAGCAATGCCAAATAGATCGCGACCTGATTCAGTGTGACTTGGCTATTCGGTAGCTCGTGTTTTGATGATTGATACTCCTTGTTTTCATGTCGAGCTTTCGCGAAAAACGAAGTACTTACATGTGAAGAATCCAAAAAATGCTACCGCTATTATCGCAAGAATTTGAATGATCTGATGGGGGTAATGCAGAGTGTCGACAAGGATGTACAGGAGCATAAAATTGATCAAGTATCCGGTTATATGCATCTGCACATAACGGATTAATGCTCCTCGATTTTTTCTCTGAGAAAATGTCCACTTGTAGTTGGCGATATAGCCAATGGCGACGCCTGTTAGATACATCAGTGTCATCGACAGTTTTTCACCGCTCCCGGAATACACAATCAACAGATACCCGAGGTAAAGCAAAGAGTTGTTAACCAGGCCAACGATGCCGTAGCGTATTAATTGACCAAAAGCGGGAGTGGTGAAAAAGCTCATTCAGTCTATTACCCTCTGTCTTCTTCGATAATCGACGCTGAGTGTGAGCGGCGTGCAGTAATGTCTGATATTTCCCCACGCGATTCGTATGTTTTTTTCCCTATGATATACAAGGGGCGCCTCTTGGTTTGGTCAAATGTCTTTCCGACATATATTCCAACGATACCTTGTATGGATATCACAATGCCGCCAATGAAGAATGTCGAGACCATGAGGCTGGTCCAGCCTTGCACTACCGCGCCATGGAGCAGGGTGGTAAATATGAGGTAGGCTCCGTAAATGAATGACAGTAGCGCCATGGTGAACCCAAGCTTCACCGCAAGTCGAAGTGGCTTGTCTGAGTATGCAATTATTGTTTCCATAGCCAAATTCCAAAGCTTTGAAAATGTATAAGTGCTTTTCCCATCCAGGCGTTCCGCATGCTCGATCTCAATTCCTGTACTGGCAAAGCCTGTCCAGTGAACCAGTGCGCCAAAAAAGCGGAGCTGCTCTCGCATTTGACAGACGTTATCCACAACCTTTCGGGAAATGATGCGGAAGTTGCCGCTGTCGCCATTATATTCAAAGTCTGCCAGGTAGCTGAACGTCTTATAGAACAGCCAGGAGGTTGCTCGCTTGAGCGGGGGATCGCTTCGTTTTCCTCGCAAGGCTAGAACAATGTCGTAGCCTTCCTGGGCTTTGGCATAGAGGCGTGGAATTTCTTCAGGACGGTCCTGAAGGTCGCAATCCATTACGACAGCCCATTGCCCTCGGCAAGCGTCCAGGCCGGCGGTAATTCCATAGTGCTGGCCGAAGTTTCGACTTAGCTGAATGCCACGAACTCGCGGGTCAGCTTCGGCGAGGCGCTCTATTATTTGCCATGAGCGATCGCCTCCGCAGTCTTCTACCAACAAAATCTCAAAATCGATTGTAATCTCTTCAAGGGACTTTCTTAATCGTGAGTAAAGTTCGTCAAGTGAGTTCTCGGCTTTGTAAACCGGAACGATGACTGAAATATGTGGCCCAGCCGCTTTTGATGTCATGGTGTTTTATGTCTTATTTAATTGTGGGCTCGACGGGTTTTTACCAAAATTTCGCATTAAAAAGAAGCTCCTGCCGGTAAAAAAACACCCCGAATGCGGCGTGCAAAACAAATAGTGCCAGGCAAAGAGAGTACTTTGCTTTATCCACTTTCTTCTTGGTAAGGGCTTTTGTGTTTTTAAACAAGAAGGCGACAGAAAACAGGAATACCAGGTAAAGCCCCATTTGCCCGCTCCACCAGAAATTCCCGTCGTACATTCTGGATCCGCTTTCTGCAAAGAAGTACGTAAGAACTAAGCCCATGAAAAGGCAGCAGGAAGAAAAAATTAAAGCTTTGTCTTGTATGAAGCTTCTTGGGTAGCACAGAAAAACCAGCAGTGGAAACGCTATCGATAAAATTAATTTCTGAAGCAGAAAGTTTGAGTAATGAGCCATTGTCTCAAAAGGCAAAACCACGATGTGGCTTTCCGTGCTGCCGGTAGCTTGTGAAAGGTCCTGGAAGAAAAATGTTTGGAAAAATTGCAGGCCAAGCACTGTGAAGATCGGAAGAAAAAATGAGAGGTATATGTATTTGTTCGTCAGTACTGGCTTCAGTCTGTGGGTAACCAAGAGAAATAGCACAAATGCAGGCAGCACAATAATTAAGAAATTCGGTTTTGAAATTCCGCAGAAAAACAAAGATAGAGCAAGTGCGATGCCACTGGATAAGTTGTTGTTCGATGTGCTGTTTGCGGATTTGAGCGCGTAGCAGAAAGCAAGGAGGGAGAGGGGCTTTAGAAGCAGCATGGTAGGGCTGTGGTAAATGCTGATTCCGATGTAGCCGAAATAGAGGTGTTGGTCGATAGGGAAGAATAGTTGCAGTGGAGTAACAAGAAGTAGGCAGACTGAGAACAGTATGGCGATTACTGCATGCACGCTCTCTGCCAGTATTTTATAGTTTAAGACTGAAAGAAAAAATATCGACAACACTATTACGATAGTTGACGACTGCGCATAGGTAATAAGAAATATTTTCTTTGTGAGAATTGACAGTAGGTGATACAGCGGGTGTGGAAGTATCAGCTTTTGGCCTTCTTCCATTTCGCTTGCCCACCTCAAGTGAGTAACGTAGTCAAATGCATTTGCTGATAGCGTGCTTATCAACGGTTCAAATATAACTATGCAAATTGCCAGCAGTGCGACATAGGCAATCAAGTTGGTCAGGTGTTTTGATTTTGTATTGGAGATGGTGTCGAATTTGCTTGTGACGTGCTCCCCTCTATCATCGCTGATGGGCTCAGCAGGTTTAAGTGATGTCATCCTTGTTCTTCCCTCTATGTGTTTTGTTCTTGCACGAATGGTGAGGCGCAAAGTTAATTGGAAGCAGCGAGTATACCCGTTAGACGTTGGCGCTGCTCCTTTCGGTGGCACCACACTCCATGAGCTTGCGACTCGATGGTGAGTATTTTGGTCGGGCTCACAGCTCACAGCTCACCGCTATTGGATGCCGGATCGTGTTCGTTCGGCAGGACGCCGCAGAGAGAAGTGTCACGCTGACATAAAGCTGTCATTGCATAGCCAAACTTAGCCAGACAAACCCCAAAGAGGGGTTTTTGAGGGGCTGCAAACCGCAGCCTGCGCGGCCTTCAGGGTTACCCTTCAAGATGATGAACCTGGATCGCTTCGATCTGGCGTGATCAAAAAGCCTGAACTTGCCGCGACTTGTATGGATCAGGTCGCGGCAAGCCCGTCTACTGTTTTTTCGGCGCTGACAGACCAGGCAGCGATCACCGATTGCAGGAACTGCTCCGACAATCGAGGGTTGTCCAGGGCTCTGGCGATCAGTATGGCCCCGGTGATCGATGACAGGATGCGCAAGGCTTCCTGGTGCTTTTCATCATCGGTTTCGCCGTCGACCAATGGCAGCAGCGTTTCGATCAGCGTCTGCACGCCTTGGGTGAACGAGTGGCTGACAGCACCGCCATTACGCGCGACATCGGCGCCCAGGGCGGGAATCGGACAGCCTTCGGTCCAGTTGCTCAGGTGGCTTTGGGTCAAGTAACCCTTGAGCAGTTCGGGGATGGATTTAGCCGCTCGCCAGTCTTCGATGTTGGTTTCGAACGTGCGGCTGACCGCCTCTGACGCCAACTGCTCCTTGCCGCCGGGGAACTGTCCGTAAAAGCCGCCATGGGTCAGGCCCACCGAGCGGGAAAGTTCGCCGATACCGATGCCGTCGATGCCTTTTTCCCGGTACATCTTCGAGGCCGCGCCGAGGATCGCTTCCTTGTTGGCTGCTGCCTGGTCTTTCGTCACTTTCATGAGTGGGCCCTGTGATCCGATGAGCGCCCTGGCAAATTTTTGCTGAGGGGCTGGTAATTATGATGGTCATAATATAAATTCGCGGCAATGGTTTTGCAGGCCACGAGACCGTGGCTCAAGTCAAAATACCTCCCAGGGTGCCGACCCATGAAACGTAATGATCTGCGCAATATCGACCTCAATTTGCTGGTGATTTTCGAGGCGCTAATTCAGGAGCGCAATGTCACTCGGGCTGCAGAAAGGCTTGCCTTGGGCCAGCCGGCGGTCAGCGGCGCATTGAGTCGATTGCGTACGCTGTTCAACGACCCTCTGTTTAAACGCATTGGCCACAAAATGGAACCGACCACCCGAGCCTTGCAGGTGGCGCAAACGCTTGGGCCCGCACTGGACTCCATTTGCTCGGTCGTCAGTCTGACGGCTTGCAGTAAAAAACCGGTTAATTCATAGGCTTGATCTGAGTATTCATTTTTTTTGTGCTTATACATGATGGTCATCATTATTGATGATAACCAAGTTCACTCCGTTCAATTCGTCGCTGCCCCCTGTGCGGCCGAGAATTCTCCAACCCCTAAACCGTCAGGCGGACGCTACCCATGGAACAGTCACTCAAACCTTTGCGTTATCCCCTTGCTGCATTGGCGTTGGCGACCATCACGGCCTGCGGTCACGCACCCGATGCCGCCAAGGCTCCTGGTGCGCCGCCTGTCACGGTCGCCAAAGTGCTCGAGCAACCCATCACCGAATGGGATGAAGTCACCGCCCGTCTGGAAGCGCCGGAAACCGTCGTGGTTCGCCCGCGGGTCTCGGGGCAGATCGATCGTGTCGCCTTCACGGATGGCGAGTCGGTGAAGAAAGGGGATTTGCTGTTCCAGATCGATCCACGGCCGTTCGAACACGAAGTGCATCGCCTCGAAGCGCAGTTGCAACAAGCTCGCGCCACGCTGGTTCGAACTGGCAATGAAGCGCAACGCGGCCAGCGTCTGCTGAGCAGCAATGCGATTTCTGCAGAACTGGCCGACACGCGCACCACCACCGCCCAGGAAGCCCGCGCCGCCGTCGATGCCGTGCAGGCGCAACTCGATCTGGCACGCCTGAACCTGAGCTTCACCCGCGTCACCGCGCCGATCAGCGGCCGGGTCAGCCGTGCCGAAATCACCGCCGGCAATATCGTCACCGCCGACACCTCGGCGCTGACCAGCGTGGTCTCCACCGACAAGGTCTACGCCTATTTCGATRCCGACGAACGCCTGTTCCTCAAGTACGGTCAGCTCTCCCGTCAAGGCCAGCGCAGTCAATCCACGCCGGTGTACATGGGCTTGTCGAACGAGGAGGGCAATAGCCACCTGGGGCAGATGAACTTCGTCGACAACCAGGTCAACCCCAAGACCGGCACCATCCGTGGCCGCGCGGTGTTCGACAACGCCGACGGTCAATACACCCCGGGCTTGTATGCCCGATTGAAACTGGTGGGCAGTGCAGCCTACGCCGGCCTGCTGATCAAGGACGAGGCGGTGGGCACCGACCTGGGCAAGAGGTTCGTGCTGGTGATCGACCAGGACAACAAGGCCGTGTACCGCAGCGTCGACCTGGGGCCGAAGCTCGAAGGCTTGCGCATCGTGCGCAGCGGTTTGCAGAAAGAAGACCGCATCGTCATCAACGGCCTGCAGCGGGTTCGTCCCGGCGCGGTGGTCGCGCCGCAGGACGCGCCGATGGCCGATGCGCAAACCGTCGCCACCCTGGCCCGTCAACGCCAGGCCATCGAGGCGGGTAATCAGCCCGCCGCTCCGTCACCGGCGCTGGTGAAAACGGATGCTGCCGTTTCGCCTCGCGGATAAAGGAACACAGCCATGAAGTTCTCCCGGTTCTTTATCACGCGGCCGATCTTCGCCGCGGTGTTGTCGCTGCTGATCCTGATCGCCGGCGCCATCGCGCTGTTCCAGTTGCCGATCAGTGAATACCCCGAGGTGGTACCACCGACCGTCGTCATCCACGCCAACTACCCGGGTGCCAACCCCAAGGTGATTGGCGAAACCGTGGCCGCGCCACTCGAGCAAGCCATCACCGGCGTCGAGAACATGCTGTACATGTATTCGCAGTCCACCGCCGATGGCCGGCTCACCCTCACGGTGACCTTCGCCCTCGGCACTGACCTGGACAACGCCCAGGTGCAGGTACAGAACCGCGTCACGCGCACCGAGCCAAAACTTCCCGAAGAAGTGACGCGTATCGGTATCACCGTGGACAAGGCGTCGCCCGAGCTGACGATGGTGGTGCACCTGACCTCGCCGGACAAGCGCTACGACATGCTGTACCTGTCCAACTACGCGATCCTCAACGTCAAGGATGAGTTGTCGCGCCTGAACGGTATCGGTGACGTGAAGATGTTCGGTATCGGCGACTACTCGCTGCGTATCTGGCTCGATCCGAACAAGACCGCTTCACGCAACCTGACCGCGACCGACGTGGTCAACGCGGTCCGTGAACAGAACCGTCAGATCGCTGCCGGTCAACTGGGCGCACCGCCTGCGCCCAACGCCACCAGCTTCCAGATGTCGATCAACTCCCAGGGGCGGCTGGTCACCGAGGAGGAGTTCGAGAACGTGATTGTCCGCAGTGGTCCGGACGGCGAAATCACTCGCCTCAAGGACATTGCGCGGATTGAACTCGGTTCCAACCAGTATGCCCTGCGCGCCTTGCTCAATAACCAGGAAGCGGTGGCGATGCCGATCTTCCAGCGCCCGGGTTCCAATGCGATCGACGTTTCCGATCAGGTGCGGGCGAAGATGGCCGAGCTGAAGAAGAACTTCCCGGAGGGCATGGACTACGAGATCGTCTACGACCCGACCATCTTCGTGCGCAGTTCGATCGAGGCGGTGGTTCACACGCTGTTCGAAGCGCTGATTCTGGTGGTACTGGTGGTGATCCTGTTCCTGCAAACCTGGCGCGCCTCGATCATTCCACTGGTCGCCGTACCGGTGTCGTTGATCGGCACCTTTGCCGTGATGCACCTGTTCGGTTTCTCGCTCAATGCCCTGTCGCTGTTTGGCCTGGTGCTGGCGATCGGGATCGTGGTCGATGATGCAATCGTGGTGGTGGAGAACGTCGAGCGCAACATCGAGTTGGGCCTCGAGCCGATCGAGGCAACCAAGAAAGCCATGGGCGAGGTGACCGGCCCGATCATCGCCACGGCGTTGGTGTTGTGCGCGGTGTTCGTCCCTGCAGCCTTTATCTCCGGATTGACGGGCCAGTTCTACAAGCAATTCGCCCTGACCATTGCCATCTCGACGGTGATCTCGGCGTTCAACTCCTTGACCCTGTCGCCGGCGTTGGCCGCGGTATTGCTCAAGGCCCACGGCGCGCCGAAAGACCGTTTCTCCAAAGTGCTGGATCGTCTGTTCGGTGGCTGGCTGTTCAAACCCTTCAACCGCGTATTCGAAAAGGCCAGCCACGGCTATGTGGTTGCCGTCGCCAAGGTCATTCGTGGCAGCAGCGTGGCCTTGCTGGTGTATGCCGGGCTGATCGCCATGACCTACATGGGCTTCAGCACCACGCCGACCGGTTTCGTGCCGACCCAGGATAAAAAGTACCTGGTGACCTTTGCGCAACTGCCGGACGCCGCCAGCCTTGATCGTTCGGAATCGGTGATCCGCCGCATGAGCAGCATCGCCATGAACGAGCCAGGCTTCGACAGCGCGGTGGCGTTCCCCGGTCTGTCGATCAATGGTTTCACCAACAGTCCGAACGCCGGTATCGCCTTCATCGGCTTGCGGCCCTTCGATGAACGCAAAGACCCGAGTCTGTCGGCAAAGGCGATTTCCGCTTCACTGAACGCCAAGTTCGGCAGCATTCAGGACGCCTACATCGCCGTGTTCCCGCCACCGCCCGTTCAAGGCCTGGGCACCATCGGTGGTTTCAAACTGCAGATCGAGGATCGCGGCAACCTGGGCTATGAAGCCCTGTACAAAGAAACCATGAACGTCATTGCCAAGAGCCGCAGCGTTCCGGAACTGGCCAATCTGTTCACCAGCTTCACGGTGAACGTGCCGCAGGTCGATGCCGCGATCGACCGGGAAAAAGCCAAGACCCACGGCGTCGCCGTCAGCGATATCTTCGACACGTTGCAGGTGTACCTGGGCTCGCTGTATGCCAACGACTTCAACCGTTTCGGCCGCACCTATCAGGTCAACGTCCAGGCTGACCAGCAATTTCGCCTGGAACCGGAGCAGATCGGCCAGTTGAAGGTGCGCAACGACCATGGGGAAATGATCCCGCTCGCCACGTTCATCAAGGTCAGCCCGACGTCGGGGCCTGATCGGGTCATGCACTACAACGGCTTCATCAGTGCGGAAATCAACGGCGCGGCGGCTCCCGGCTTCAGCTCCGGCCAGGCCCAGAAAGCCATCGAGAAACTGCTCAAGGAAGAATTGCCCAACGGCATGACCTACGAGTGGACCGACCTGACCTACCAGCAGATTTTGTCCGGCGACACCGCTTTGCTGGTGTTCCCGCTCTGCGTCCTGCTGGCGTTCCTGGTGTTGGCGGCACTGTATGAAAGCTGGAGCCTGCCGCTGGCGGTGATCCTGATCGTGCCGATGACCCTGTTGTCGGCAATTGTCGGGGTGATCATTTCCAAAGGCGACAACAACATCTTCACCCAGATCGGCCTGATCGTGCTGGTGGGCCTGGCCTGCAAGAACGCGATCCTGATCGTCGAGTTCGCCAAGGACCGGCAGGACCAGGGCCTGTCGCCGCTGGACGCTGTGCTCGACGCCTGCCGCATGCGTCTGCGGCCGATCCTGATGACCTCGATCGCTTTCATCATGGGCGTGATTCCGCTGGTGACTTCCAGCGGTGCCGGTTCGGAAATGCGCCGGGCCATGGGTGTCGCGGTGTTCTCCGGAATGCTCGGGGTGACCTTCTTCGGCTTGCTGCTGACGCCGGTGTTCTTCGTCCTGATTCGTCGCTACATCGAACGTAAAACCGCGCGCAAGGCGGCCCGGGTTCACTCGCTCAACGTTATTGATCCGGAGGCACACTGATGAACGCTTTCAAACTCTTCCTTCCCAGCCTCCTGGTCGCGGCATTGGCCGCCTGCACCGTAGGGCCGGATTACAAAACCCCGGACACAGCGCCTGCCCATGTCGTCTCGGCGAAAGGGGCCAATTACGATCGGTCGCGCTTTGAAACGGTGTGGTGGCAGCAGTTCGATGACCCCACGCTGAATCAGCTGGTCGGCAAGGCGCTCAACGGCAACCGCGATCTGCGTGTGGCCTTCGCCCGCTGGAAAGCCGCCCGGGCCATCCGCGATGACATCAGCAATGACAACCTGCCGGTGGTCACCAGCCGGGTCAGCAGCCAGCAGGGCAAGGCACAGGTGCCGGGACAGAGCGTGAATCGGGTCAATACCGAACGCTACGATCTGGGCCTGGACATGGCCTGGGAGATCGACCTGTTCGGGCGCATCCAGCGTGAACTGGAATCCAGCGATGCCCGGGAAGATGCCACGGCGGCGGACCTGTACCAACTGCGGGTGACCATGATCGCCGAGTTGGTGGATGCCTATGGTCAACTGCGTGGTGCGCAACTGCGGGAAAAAATCGCCCTGGCCAACCTCAAGAACCAAAGCGAGTCGCGCGCCGTGACGGTGAGCCTGCGTGACGCTGGCGTGGGTAACGAACTCGACGTGGTGCGTGCCGATGCCCGGTTGGCGGCGGTCGAGGCAACCGTGCCGCAACTGCAAGCAGAACAAGTACGCGACAAAAACCGCATCGCCACACTGCTGGGCGAACGCCCGGACAGGCTGAGCATCGACTTGAGTCCAAAGGACTTGCCGGCCATCGCCAAGGCGCTGCCGATTGGCGATCCTGGCGAGCTGTTGCACCGGCGCCCGGACGTGCTCGCGGCGGAGCGCCGGTTGGCGGCTTCAACCGCCGATGTCGGCGTGGCCACCGCCGACCTGTTTCCACGGGTGAGCTTGAGTGGGTTCCTCGGGTTCATAGCGGGGCGTGGTTCGCAAATCGGTTCCAGTGCCGCCCGCGCCTGGAGCCTGGGTCCGAGCATCACCTGGGCTGCGTTTGACCTGGGCAGCGTGCGGGCGCGTATTCGTGGAGCAGATGCCGACGCCGAGGGAGCATTGGCGACTTATGAGCAACAGGTGTTGCTGGCTCTGGAAGAGTCGGAAAACGCCTTCAGCGACTATGGCAAACGCCAGCAACGCTTGCTGTCGCTGATCAGGCAAAGCGAGTCGAGTCGCGCAGCGGCCGATCTTGCGGCGACGCAATACAAGGAAGGGGTGGTGGACTACCTGGTGTTGCTGGACGCACAGCGTGAGCGGCTGAACGCCGAAGATGCCCAGGCGCTGGGTGAAACTGAGCAGTACCGCGCCATTGTTGCGATCTACAAATCCTTGGGTGGTGGTTGGGACAGCGGTGAAACGAAGCTGGCGAAAAACGACGGATGACCCGTTGTTGTAGGAGCGAGCCTGCTCGCGATGGACTCAAGAGCGCCGCGTTTAGTCAGGACACACGCGTTATCGTTGACGACCATCGCGAGCAGGCTCGCTCCTACAGTTAATGACCGTCCACAAAGCGCGGCAGCCCTAACGGATTGCCCTCGCGCAGCGGCTCTGGCAGCAAGGCATCGGTAAAACCCTGGTAGAGGCCACCGGGCGCAGGAAGCGCTCGATAGTGGGCTGGTGGAGTTCGAATTCCTATTCACAAGTTGGCTTCTAAAAGACAGCTCTGCAGCGGCTTTCGAGAGAGCAGTCATTCTCGCGTCATCATCACCGCGAGTGTCAGAGTGTCATCTTGATGAACGCCTCGTTGCGGTTGATCGCCTCCAAGGCGCCGCGTACGTTGTCGGCGACATCGGCCGAGCCGCGCTGCTCGACCCAGTTGGAGAGCTCCATGATGGCCGCTTCGAGGGCGAGTTGGTTTTCGTTGAGCTTGAATAGTAGGGAAGGGAGCAGGTCGGCGTTTGACATCGCGAATTCTCCATGGAGATTTCAGCGTAGCATCGAGAAATTGGGCACGAGGGGATTGTGTTCAGTCGGCAGAACGCCGGAGGAAAAAACCCCGAGCTGCAGCTGGGGAGCAGTTCGGGGCAAGTCATGAATGTGTCAGTGAGGAGGGTCCACTCCCTTTTGAAACAATGCTTCCAGTTGCTCAATCTCGGAATCCGAGATCAGTCGTCATGCTTGTGTTTATGTTTGTTCTTGTACTTGTTTTTATGCTTGTGGTCGTAGTGGCCGTTGTCGTTGTCGTTGTCGTTGGCCACATTGTTGCCGATAGCACCACCTGCTGCGCCGCCCAGTCCAGCCCCGATCAGGCCACCGGTGGAACCACCAACACTGTTGCCGATTACCTGGCCACCCGCTGCACCGAGCCCCCCGCCAATGGCTGATTCGGTCTTGTTGCCACTCTTCGCGGCCATTGCGCCCCCAGCTGCGCCACCTACGCCGGCTCCGATCGCAGCGCCAGTGCTACCTCCCATAGCCTGACCGACCGCGCTTCCAAGGGCGCCACCGACACCGCCACCGATAGCGGTGTTGGTGGCTTCGCCGGCGAGGGAGTACTGCGATACAAGAAGGCTTAATGCAACGACTGTGAATGATTTACGCATCAGACAAACCTTTAGAAATACACAATAAAAGAAAAGTTTGTTGGTACGAATCAGTCAGGTCAACAGATATTCGACGGTGCATGAATTAGGATCAACCAATCTGTGATTAGCACAACCGCTTGTTGATCAATTATGACCTGTGGGCACTCCCCCCGTTCAAGGTTGCGGGTCTGGCACGGGGAGAGAAGGTCAATCAAAAAACGGGGAGATTGGTGGTCAACAGATCGCCGGGGGGGAATGTCAGGCTGGCATAACGTTGTCATTGCACAGCCAAACCGAGCCATACAAAACCCAAAGAGGAATTTTTGAGGGCCTGAAAACCGCAGCCTGCGCGGCCCTCAGGGTTGCCCTTCAAGATGATGAACCAGGATCGCTTCGATCTGGCGTAGTCAAAAAGCCTGAACTTGCCGCGACCTGAGTGGGATCGGGTCGCGGTCACTTCATCTTCGCCATTGACCACTATGCCGGTGCTCATGATGGCGTACCCGCCGATACGGGTTTGTATCCGCAGGTATCCGCAACGCCCGCCGTTACCCGGGCATACAAAACCGGCGTTTCCCGACACTCGGGCGATACACGGCGGCCTCCAAATGGAACCACCGGCATCGCGCCACTTTCGGCGCGGCCTGGCGTGGTTCAACTGGAGGAAAGACAATGTTGCGTACCCACACCCGTCACACCATTGGCAAGCTTGGCCTCATCCTGGCCGCCGCAGGGCTCACCACTGTAGCGAGCCTTGCTCAAGCCCAGGAAACACAACCGGCCCCGGCGATGAAAAGCTGGCAGCAGGGCCTGCATCGCACGGACCTGGTACGTGAAGACCTGGGCGCCGCCGATCGTGAAGTCCTTCAAGTGCTCGTGGACTTCGATCCGGGCGTGACTTCGCCCAAGCACTCTCACCCCGGTGTCGAGGTGGCGCACGTGATCAGCGGCACCTTTGAATATCAACTGGAAGGGCGGGCACCGGTGACGCTCAAGGCCGGTGATTCGTTGTACATCCCCGAAGGTGTCGCCCATGTGGCGAAGAATGTGGGTCAGGGCAAGGCCTCGGAACTGGCGACCTACATCGTGAAGAAAGGCGAATCGCTGCTGATCCTGAGGGAGTAGGCGAGGGCCGCCGAGTCATTGCCGACTGCAAATCTCCCACACACAACCGCGCAACCAGCGATGCGCCGGGTCGGCGTCCATGCGCGGGTGCCACAGCATCGAAACCGTGATCGGCGGCGTGAGGAACGGCAGGGCAAAGCAGTGCATCCCCTGGCACAGGTTGCCGACGTGTCGCTCCGGTACACTGGCCACCAGGTCTGAAGCCCGCGCCAATGCAAGCGCGGCAGAGAATCCGGCGACGATGGTGATGATGTCCCGCGTCAGCCCCAGCTCATTCAAGGCGTCGTCCATGACGCCTTTATCGTGGCCCCGACGTGAGACCAGAATGTGCCGGGCGGCGGCATAACGCTCAGGTGTCATTTCACCTTGAGTCAGTGGATGCCCCTCACGCACGATACCAATGAACCTATCGCGAAACAGCATCCGGGTCCGCACTTCCGGGCTGGTGGTTTCGCCGATCACGCCGGTTTCCAGATCCACCGAGCCGTCGCGCAGCAGGGTGCTGTCCTTGTTCAGCTTCTGCACGAAATTCAAGCGGACACCGGGCGCTTCTTCGTTGATGCGGGCGATGAGTTGCGGTCCGAAATTTTCCACGAAGCCGTCGCTGGTGCGCAGGGTGAAGGTACGGGTCAGTTGATTCAGGTCGAGTGCCTCGGCAGGGCGCAGGACGGCTTCGGCGTCCTGCACGAGCACGCCGACGCGGTCACGCAACTCCAGCGCCCGAGGCGTGGGAACCAGTCCGCGCCCGGCCCGCACCAGCAGCGGATCGCCCGTGGTTTCGCGCAATCGCGCCAGCGCCCGGCTCATGGCTGACGGGCTCAGGCGCAAACGCTGCGCGGCGCGGGCCACGCTGCCTTCCTCCAGCAACACGTTCAGGGTGATCAACAGATTCAGATCGGGCATCGACTCAATTCCTGTGGGAGCAGATATGTGGCGTCCGGTGCACGTACAAAGTGCAAATGCTGCGTCTTCCGCCATGTTATGGCTGGGCTTAGGCTCGGGACAACCTATTTGCGGAGTCGCGAGAAAATGAAGTCCATATCGATTCGGGGAGCCTTGGCCAGCCTGTCGTTATCCATGCTGCTGTCGTCCCTGGGCACCAGCATTGCCAACGTTGGATTGCCGACACTGGCCGAGGCGTTCTCGGCCTCCTTTCAGCAAGTGCAATGGGTGGTCCTCGCTTATCTGCTGGCGATCACGGCGCTGATCGTCAGTGTCGGAAGACTTGGCGACATCATTGGTCGCCGACGTTTGTTGTTGATCGGGATTTGTGTGTTTACCGTCGCTTCGATCCTGTGCGCGCTGGCCCCTCATCTCTGGTTATTGATTGCCGCTCGGGCGCTGCAGGGCGTCGGTGCGGCCATCATGATGGCGCTGACCATGGCGCTAGTGGGCGGGGCCGTTCCCAAGGAAAAAATGGGCAGTGCGATGGGCGTGCTCGGCACGATGTCGGCGATTGGCACCTCGCTCGGCCCGACCCTTGGAGGTTTTTTGATTGCCAATCCGGGGTGGCAGGCAATTTTTCTGATCAATGTGCCGCTGGGTGTTTTGGCGATTGGGCTCGCGCTCTACTTTTTGCCCAGCGATCGCAGTGAGAAGAGGGCGGATCGAGCGGGCTTCGATGTGCCCGGCACGCTGGTGCTGGTTCTGACGCTGCTGGCTTATTCACTGGCGATGACCATTGGGCGTGGCACCCTGGGGCCGCTGAACATGACGCTGTTGCTGGTGACAGTTTTTGGGCTGTGTGTGTTTGTATTCGTCGAGCACACAACCGAGTCGCCTCTGGTTCGATTGACGATGTTCCGTAACTGGCAGATGAGCGCAGGATTCGTCATGAGCATGCTGGTAACCAGCGTAGTCATGGCGAGCATGGTGGTAGGGCCGTTTTATCTCACTGGCGCACTGGCGTTGAATGCTGCGAGCGTTGGGCTGGCGATGTCGACGGGGCCGCTGGTGGCTGCGCTGGCAGGCGTACCGGCGGGCCGATGGGTCGATCGTTTGGGCACGTATCGAGCCAGTACGATTGGATTGATCGCCATGTTTACCGGCGCTTGCATCCTGCCGGCCTTGCCGATGGCGTTCGGTGTGCCCGGCTACATCCTGCCGCTGGCTGTCATTACCGGCGGTTATGCGCTGTTCCAGGCGGCGAACAATACCGCCGTCATGCTGGAAATAGAGGCGCAGCAGCGTGGGGTGGTTTCCGGTTTGCTCGGGTTGTCACGCAATCTCGGGCTGATCACCGGCGCCTCGGTCATGGGCGCTGTGTTCGCCTTAGGCACGGCCAGCCACGATATTTTGCAGGCGCAACCTGAGGCCATCGCTCAGGGGATGCGGTTGACGTTTGCGGTTGCTGCGGGGCTGATTCTCGTGGCTCTGGTGCTGGGAGCAGTCAGCAAAATAGTTTCACGTCGCTTAATTGCGCCGTGCTGAAAAACGGCGCGACTGTCGTGAAAACGACCTGTTTACGCTGAACGCGAAGCCTTGCGAGTTTTCTATTGAACGAGTGTTCAGTCTGGACTATGTTGGGGGCCACCTTCCCCCGGCTGGTTGCGGGCTTGCGTTTCTTCAATTCGAACGAGGCACTGGCATGCGGTTTTCACCCTTTGTTGAACGGATCAGTGGCCAAGGCGTTGCCGCCTGGGATATCCACTACGCGGCCAGCGCGGCGCAGCGCAAAGGCGAGGACGTGATCATCCTCAGCGTCGGCGACCCGGATTTCCCCACCCCCGATTTCATTACCGATGCCGCCATCCACGCCTTGCGTGAAGGGGATACCCACTACACCGAAATCGCCGGCCGCCAGGCCCTGCGCGAGGCCATTGCCGGCCGCTACAGCCAACTGATCGATCGTGAACTGCAGGCGTCCAACGTCATTCTCACGGCCGGTGCGCAGAACGCCTTGTTCGCCACCTCGATGTGCCTGCTCGGTGCCGGCGACGAAGTGATTGCCTTCGATCCGATGTACGTGACCTACGAAGCCACGCTCAAGGCCTCCGGCGCCACGCTGGTGCGGGTGCCCTGTGCCGCGGACTCGGGTTTCCGCCTCGATGCCGCCGTGTTGGCCAAGGCCATTACCCCGCGCACCCGGGCGATTTTCTTCTCCAATCCGAACAACCCCACCGGCGTGGTGCTGGGCCGCGAAGAGCTGCAAGCCATCGCCGACCTCGCCATCGCCCATGACCTGTGGGTGGTGGTGGACGAGGTCTACGAGAGCCTCGCCTACGAGCGTGAACACCTGAGTCTGGTGGCGTTGCCGGGCATGGCCGAGCGCTGCGTGGTGATCGGCAGCCTGTCCAAATCCCATGCCATGACCGGTTGGCGCATCGGCTGGGTCGTGGCCAATGAAGCCTTGGTCAATCATGTCGAAACCTTGGTGCTGAGCATGCTGTACGGCTTGCCCGGTTTCGTCATGGAAGCGGCGCTCAAGGCCGTGCAGTCCCACGCTGAAGTCACCCACGGCATGCGCGAGATCTATCGTCGGCGCCGCGATCTGGTGGTGTCCGGCCTGGCGGATTGCCCGGGCATCAGCGTGCTCAACCCCGATGCCGGCATGTTCGTGCTGGTGGACGTGCGCGGCACCGGCCTGACCTCGCTGGAATTCGCCTGGCGCCTGCTGCGCGAGGCCGGTGTCTCGGTGCTGGATGCGGCGGCATTCGGTGAGCCGGCCCAGGGTTTTGTACGGCTGTCGTTCACCCTGAGTGACGAGCGCCTGGCCCAGGCCTGTCAGCGTATTCGCGATTTCGTCGGGGTGCTCATGGGCGAAGCGCCGAGGCCGGTGATCGGCACGGTGACCAGTACCGCGACGGTCGAAGCGGTTGCGGCCAAGACCATGATCGAGGTCGATGGCCTGCACAAACGCTTCGGCAATATCGAAGTGCTCAAGGGCGTTTCCCTGACTGCCCGTGAGGGCGAAGTGATCTCCCTGATCGGTGCCAGCGGCTCGGGCAAAAGCACCTTGCTGCGCTGCATCAACATGCTCGAAGTACCGGACCAGGGACGCATTCTGGTCGATGGCGAAAGCATTCACCTTAACCAGAATCGCCCAGGCGCTCCGCTGGTGTCGGACGCCAAACAACTGGTGCGCATCCGTTCCAGCCTGGGCATGGTGTTCCAGAACTTCAACCTCTGGCCCCATCGCACGGTGCTGGAAAACCTCATCGAAGCGCCGACCCAGGTCCTGCGTGAAAGCCGTGCGGAGGCCACTGAACGGGCCGAAGCGCTGCTAGAGCGCGTCGGGCTTGCGGCCAAGCGCAACGAGTACCCGGCGTTTCTCTCCGGGGGGCAGCAACAACGGGTGGCCATCGCCCGGGCCCTGGCCATGCGGCCCAAGGTCATGCTGTTCGATGAACCCACCTCGGCACTCGACCCGGAACTGGTCGGGGAAGTGCTGCGGGTGATCCGCTCCCTCGCCGAAGAAGGCCGGACCATGATCCTGGTGACCCATGAAATGGCCTTTGCACGCGATGTCTCTTCCAAGGTCGCCTTCCTGCATCAAGGGCTGATCGAGGAAACCGGTTCGCCGGACGAAGTGTTCGTACACCCACGCAGCGAGCGTTGCCGGCAATTCGTCAACGCTCATCAGACTCGCTAACTCATCATAAAAAGACGGGAAAACAACATGGGAAATCGACGTTTTGCAAACTGGTTGACCGGTGCGGCCTGCGTATTGCTGGCCGGCATGAGTGCCGCCCAAGCGCAACCGATCAGGTTCGCAGTGGCAGCGGAACCCTATCCGCCGTACACCGAAAAGCAGGCCAACGGTGAGTGGAAGGGCTTCGAAGTCGACCTGATCCACAAGCTGTGCAGCGAAATGAAAGCCGATTGCGAGATCAAGGAAGTGGCGTGGGACGGCATCATTCCATCGCTGCTGGCGAAGAAGATCGACGTGATCTTTTCCTCGATGTCGGTGACCGAAGAACGGGAAAAGCAGATCGCCTTCAGCAAGGCCTACTACGACTCGGCGATTGCCGTCGTCGGCCCGAAAGAGGCGTCGGTGAAGAAGTATCCGGATGACCTCAAGGGCAAGATCATCGGCGTGCAGAACTCGACCGTGAGCGCCAGTTACCTGAAGACCTACTACGAAAAAATCGCCGACGTTAAGTACTACGACACCCAGGACTCGGCCAACGCCGACCTGATTGCCGGCCGCATCGACCTGATGATGGCCGACGGCACCGCCATGGCCGCCTTCGTCAAAACCCCGGATGCCAAGGACCTGGCCTACCTCGGCACCGTGCCCTATGACCCGATCTTCGGCAAAGGCGTGGGGGCCGGCCTGCGCAAGGACGACACCGAACTCAAGGCCAGGCTCGACAAGGCCATCCAGGAATTGCTGGCGAGCAAGGACTATGACGAGCTGTCCCGGAGCTACTTCGGCACCAGTGTGAAGCCTGCGTTCTGACCATCAGACCGAAACGCAAATCCTGAGAAGGCGCAGATCCCTGTGGGAGCGAGCTTGCTCGCGATGAGGGCGTGACAGTCAACATCCAAGGTGACTGAACCACCGCTATCGCGAGCAAGCTCGCTCCCACAGGATCCGGGGGAGACTGAAATGCCGGCAATGTTCGATCTGATCAATTTCACCGAGCAGGGATGGGGCAGTGCGCTGTTGAAGGGGCTCTGGATGACCCTGCAGATTTCCGCCGGGGCCTTTGTGCTCGGGCTGGCCATCGGGCTGGTGGTGGCGTGCCTCAAGCTTGGCGCGCCGAAGCCGATTGCAGCGCTGATGCGCGGCTACACCACGCTGTTCCGGGCGGTTCCGGAATTGCTGCTGATTCTGTTGCTGTACTACGTCGGCTCCATGCTCCTCAACTCGCTGATGACCCAACTCGGCTACGGCGTGGTCGATGTCAGCGGTCCGCTGGCGGCCATCGTCGTGCTTGGCCTGGTGCAGGGCGCCTACGCCTCGGAGATTTTCCGCGCGGCGATCCAGGCGATTCCCTTCGGCCAGATCGAAGCGGCCAAGGCGTTCGGCCTCAACGGTTTCGGGCTGTTCCGCCGGGTCACGCTGCCGATCATGGCGCCTTTCGCCATGGCCGGGATGGCCAACCTGTGGATCAACCTGATCAAGGACAGTGCGCTGATCAGCGTGGTCGGCACCAACGAGCTGCTGTACACCGCCAAGCAAGGCGCGGGGTCGACGCGCCACTATCTGTTGTTCTACCTCACGGCTGCCGCGCTGTACTACGCGGTGACGTTGGCGTCGAACTATGTGTCGGGTCGGCTTGAGCGACGTATTCGTCGCTGGATGCCTCTTGTTGACTGAACCGGCAGAGAGAATGAAATGATTCCAGCGTGGATAGTTGAGTACGCGGCACTGTTGGGTCGGGGGCTGCAAACCACCCTCGCGATTCTGTTGATCGCCAGTGTGTTCGGATTTGTCCTGGCGGTCCTGGTGGCGCTGGCGCGGATCTCGAAAAACAAGGTGATCGCCAAGGTCAGCCTGTTTTACACCAGCGTGACGCGCGGTACGCCGTTGCTGATCCAGATCTACATTTTCTACTACGGCCTGGGCAGCCTGTTTGCCCAGTTCCCGCTGATTCGCGGCAGTTTCCTCTGGCCGTACCTGCGCGATGGTTACTGGTACATCGTGTTCGCCCTGGTGGTGTCGGTGGGGGCCTATGTCGGCGAAGTGATTCGCGGTGGCCTGCTGGCGGTGCCCAAGGGTGAAATGGAAGCGGCTTCGGCGTTTGGCATGACCGCGCGCCAGTCCTTGCTACGGGTGCGTTTGCCCCGGGCGATGCGCCTGTTGCTGCCGACCCTGGCCGGGGAAACCGTGATGCTGCTCAAGTCCACGGCATTGGCCTCGACCATCGCCGTGATCGATCTGCTCGGCGCCGCCAACGTGGTCCGCGCACAGACCCTGCAGGTGTACGAACCCTTGTTGCTGGTGGCCGGGGTGTATGTCTGCCTGACGTTCCTGATCGAAGCGCTGTTTGCCTTTGCCGAGCGGCGCGGAACGCCGGTGCGCAAGTCGGCCTGATGAGTTCGACAAGGGTTGACCGCCGTCAGTGGCACCCTGGCGATGATCTTCGGCCGGCATCCGTCACAGGGCGTCGTCGGTGCTGAATGCTCCGTGACGCAGCCCCTTTATCCAGCAACGGCAGATATGCAGTCCGTTGGCGGCGCTGAAGGTCTCGGGGTTCAGGCACCACTCGAGCCAGAGACCGTCGAGCATCGCCGATAAGCCGATGGCGGCCAGGCGCGTGTCGTGAATCACGAAGCCTTCGCTGGCGGCCAGCCCGTCGAGCAACTGGCGGATCAGGTCGAGGTAGGCGCGGTAGCTTTTTTCGTGGGACTGGCTGACGTGTTCGGAGTGACGGATCAGGCTCCAGAACACCACCCACACGCCGAGCAGTTGCGGGTCCATGACCCTGGGCGAGAACGAGCCTTCCAGGAAGGCATCGATCTTTTGCGCGGGTGTCTGGGCCTGTTCGATTTCCTGGAGCAGGGCCGTGGTCAGTTCGCTCGCGAGCCGCTGGTAGGTGTCGGCGATCAGTGCCTCGATGCTGCCGAAGTGATGGTTGAGCAGCCCCACGGAGACTCCGGCCTCGGTGGCGATGCGTCGCACGGATATCCCGGCGTGACCGTCGCGGCCCAGGCAGCGCAGGGTAGCGGCCACCAGCATTTCGCGACGGTCCTCGGGTTCGGCGCGGCGGTTTTTCGGGGCGTCGGTTGTCACAAGGCTGTCCTTGGGTGAGGTTTCACGATGCCGAGCTTAGTTGAACGTCTGTTCAATCACCAGCCTCGGCAGCAGCGATGCAACGTTTTTCAAGGTTCATGACGGGAGGGAAAGCCAATGCCGCAGGATATTTCGTTCAGTGTTCGCAACAACAACGGTGAGGCCGTGCGGGTCGGTGCCTGGCGCTATGCAGGCGACGGCAGCGGGCCAAACGTGCACCTGCAAGCCGGTGTACATGCCGATGAAATCGCCGGGATGCTGGTGCTGCACCTGCTGATGCAACGACTGCAAACCGCCGAGACTCAAGGCCGGCTCAAGGGCAACCTGACCGTGGTGCCGCAGGCCAATCCGCTGGGCATCGGGCAGTTTCGCCAGGGGCGGATTCTCGGCCGTTATCACGATGCGACCGGGCATAACTTCAATCGCGCGTTCGACCAGTCGGCGGCCATGGCGCGACCTTCGACCTGCGTTCAGCAATGGCAAAAGAAACTGGTGCAACTGGCCGCCCCGGCCGATGTGATGCTCGACCTGCATACCGATGACGAAGCCTTGCCCTATCTGTACGTGCACCGCAGTTTCTGGCCTCGTGGCCGCGAACTGGCGGCGGCAATGAAGATGGACGTGGCGATCATCTGGGATGACGGCGGCGATGGCTCCTTCGAGGAAACCATCATTGCCCCGTGGATACGCGACGGAGTCACTGAAGGGCGCATGGCCGCGACCCTGGAGCTGCGCGGGCAGGGCGATGTCTGCGACCGCTTTGCCGAGTCCGATGCCGAAGGGCTGTACAACTGGCTGTGCGGTTGCGGTGTCATCGATGAGTCAGTGGCGCCGTCGGACTGGCCCGTCGAAGCCGTGGAAATGGGCCACATGGAAACCATCATCGCCCCGCAACCCGGCGTGCTGATTTTCGAAAAAGAGCTGGGGGATTTCGTCGAGGAAGGCCAGCGCTTTGCACGGATTCTCGGGCGGCCGGGTGATCCGTCTTCCGAAGTGGTGCTGCATGCCGAACAGGCGGGGCGCCTGGTGACGCGCTATCGCGATCGCCTGATACCCCAAGGCATGGGTGTGGCGAAATTCACCGGCAGCCGGGTGTCGCGAAACTGGAGTGGCGGGTTGCTGGACCCCAATTGATACGAAGGTGATTCAACGCAGCGGCCGAAACGCCGTGCGCAGTTCCTCGGTAAAGAGCTCCGGCTGTTCCCACGCTGCGAAATGGCCGCCCTTGGCCGCCTGATGGAAGTAGATCAGGTTGCGATAGGCGCGTCGGGCCCAGCTCTCCGGCGGGAAATAGACATCATCAGGGAATACCGTGACGGCTACCGGCAGCGTGATGTCGCCGGTCTTTTGTGCCGCAGAAAAAAGCGGGCTGCGACCTTTGTTTTCCCAATACAGCCGACTCGCCGAGGCGCCGCTGTTCGTCAACCAGTACAAGGTGATGTCGTCCAGCACTTCATCCTTGCCTGGAGATTGCTGTGGGTCGGCGCCATACGTCCACTTGGCAAATCCCGGGTGACCGAGCATGAACGCCGCGAGAAATGCCGGAGAGTCCGTTACGCCGTAGCCGATCATTTGCGGCCGCGCGGCCATCATCGCGCTGTAGGCCAGGTTGCCCTGTTTAATGGATGCGGCCAGGGCGTCGTAGGTCGCGCGTTCCTGCTCGGAAAACCCCGCAGGCGCGGGACCGCCGGCAGCCAGTGCGGCGGTCGCCTCGGGCGGAACCGTCGCCGGCAGATTGAGGTGAATGCCCAGCAACCCAGGCACGGACTGGCGCGCCATGGCGCTGGTGATGGGACCGCCCCAATCACCACCCTGGGCGACGTAGCGGCTGTACCCGAGTCGCTGCATCAATTGCCCCCAGACCCGGGCCACATGGTCCGGGTCCCATCCGGGTTCTGTCGGTTTGCCGGAGAAGCCGTAGCCAGGAATCGACGGAATCACCACGTCGAATGCATCCGCGCTATTGCCCCCGTGAGCGGCCGGATCGGTGAGCGGGCCGACCACCTTGATGAACTCCAGTACCGAGCCTGGCCAACCGTGGGTCAGGATCATCGGTAAAGCATTCGGCTGCGGCGAGCGCACCCAGATGAAGTGGATAGAGACCCCATCGATAGTGGTCGTGTACTGGGGCAAGGCATTGACCTGCGCCTGGGCCTTGTGCCAGTCATAGTTCGTGCCCCAGTAGCGAACCAGCTCCTGCAGTTTCGCCAGCTGTGCACCTTGTGATCGATCGCCCACCGTCTCCTTGTCTGGCCAGCGTGTGGCCGCGAGGCGGTTACGCAGATCAGTGAGTTGTTGATCCTGGATATCGACGTGGAAGGGCACAATGGCGTCGGCGGCGGGGGCGGCGCTCACCAGGGGCGAGTTGCACAGTGCGAGGGCCATTAGCAGGACGACGAAAGCGGATTTCATCTTCATTTCCTCGCTGGGAGGTATGCCTTCGTCCTTGCCCGGAGCGCAGGGGTGAAGGTCAATGCTGCTCCAGAGACTGATCCCGTTCGACGGGGCACGCAAGCAGGTTTATGCGAAGGATTGCACCGGGACGACCACCGGCGGGAAAGGGTGAGTCGATACTGGCTCAGCTCTTTTTAACTGACTGCCCCAAATCCCTGTGGGAGCGAGCTTGCTCGCGATGGGCCGCGCAGCGGTCCCAAAAAATGCTAGCCGCACAGCCCAACGCGAACAACATCACTCGTCGCAGCAGGCGACTACTACTCAGGCGGATCAATTTGGTCCAGCACCCGAATCGCCGTGATCTCCGCCAACATCACACTGTTGGAAATCCCCAGCAGGGCATTGCGCGATCCGCCGTCCAGATGATCCACCAGTTGATGCACCATCACATCGACCGAGGCCAGTGTTTCGACCAGATAAACCACTAGGGTTTCGGTCGTGGCTTCGGGGTCAACGGTAAACAGGTGGCTGGGTCTGCGCGGTGTGGCTTTGATGTCGGCAGTCGAGGGGAAGTGGAAGGCGAGCGCGCGTTCGGCGGCCTCGTTGAGCGTTTTTGAGTCGGGTTCGTACGGGGATGTCGGATCGGTGTCTGGCGGGTTGGGGGTGACTTTGAACATATGCTTGCTTCTCTGATTGGGTGCCAACCCTCTTGCTGCTAAACGAGAAGGAGGCAGCTGTGCGCAGGTTAGCAGACCGGGGAAGCTAGCAAAGCCGGCGCGCCCGAAGGCGCCCTGCGCACAGCCGCCATCAAATACAGGCATGGGAATACCTGACTGACAGGAGCATGTACACCTTGCTTACAACCCCGGGCTGCTAAACCCGACCACTGATGGGCAGTGGCGCGGAAACGATAGAGACCAGGGGCAGGGCGCACAAGCCGGCGGATTCTGGCGTAACCGTAGGCAACGACGCAAGGTCTTGTAGTTCGCAGGAAATAACCTACAGCCTGTTTAAACAAACGTTTTCACGCGATGCAGGCGTACTGCGCGGACCTTGTTCTCAAGGCATGCTCAGGGTAATCAGGTAGTTTCCGGAGCGGATCGGCGAGCCGGCATCATCCACCAGCACATACTGCTGATCGAAATAGCGACCGTCCTGACCACTGTCAGCGAGCAGCTTGACGTGGGTACTGGATTGACCGACAGCGCTCACACTGGCGGTTGGCGTGATGGTGTTTGCCTCAACCCTCATCGTGCGACTCTGGGCAGAGCATTCGTAAAGTTCGAATGTGCCGTCCGTACCCACGCGTGACTGACAGCCCGGCTCCACAATGCTGCCTTGAAATCTGATGGTGCCCGGCGCCGCCTGGCACGCACCACTGAGTGCGAACAAAAGACCCAATCCCGCTGCTATACGTTTGCCGTTCATGTCTGACGCTCCTTGAGTGGTAAGGTCTAGGTCGTCAATGAAGGGTAGAAGCTTGAGGCTTTTGTTGTATCGCCGTGTATCAAGGCACGACATCTTCGTACAGCCATACAAAACCAGCTCCTCCAGGATACAGCCCGGATACACCACTGGGGCCAAATAGACCTGCCAAAGCGAGATGCACAACGCACCTCGCAACCAGGTTTATCAACCCTTGCGGTACGACCAATAGAGGTCCAGCCGCGCCATTGATCCGGAGTATCAACATGTCTCGTATCCAGTCGAACAAAACCCGTATTGGCCTGATCGCTGTTGCACTGGTCGGCGGTATCAACTTCGCGTCCTCGGCGTTTTCCGCTGAAGCCTTGCCTCAGGGCTATCAATTGGCTTCCGCGGAAAAGACCAGCGAAGGCAAGTGCGGTGCCGAAGCCAGCGCGCAAAAGACCCAGGCCGAGGGCAAGTGCGGTGAAGGCAAGTGCGGCGATGCGTCTTTCGCGCGCACCGATGCCGATCATGACGGCCGCGTGTCGCTCAAGGAGCTGCTGGCGGTAGCGCCCAAGGGCACTGAGGAATTCAAGGCGATGGACACCAACGGTGACGGTTTCCTGTCCGAAGGTGAGGTGTACAAGTTCCGCACCAACCAGTTCATCTCCAACGGCAAGAAAGTGCCGACCGAGCTGTTCACCAAGTTGAGCCAGGCTAAAGACTGATCAGCCGCAACGAAAAAACCCTTCCTGTACTGACGCGCAGGAAGGGTTTTTTGCGTGGGCAGTACTGGTTTGGTCGTCAGGCGTGAAATTGCACTGCACTTGACCACCGAATGCATCGGATTTAACCAGCAGGCTTTGTAACCATGACCGGTTGAATCCACAGCCAAAAGCGGCCCTACAGTTAATCCATGTCGCCTTTGGGCAAGCAACCCCTACCAAAAGCGGCCGGTGAAATAGGGCCGCTACTCTCTCCATAAATGGGGCATTACACCCACGAACGGGTGTTTGCCACCAAATTAGAGGGATATTCCCCACTCACTTTTCTCTCGTTTGAAACACTCAAAAATAGTTTATTAATTTACCTGGGCTTTTTCGCCCTGGTGTGATGGCTCATTAGTTGCACGCCCCCCGTGTACCCGCAATAGCTGTGTCCCAGACATCCTGGCGACGGTGGGTTTCGCCAGACTCGATATGTCGCGAGGGGTGAAAAATGAAACGCACGACATCACTACGCAGCTCCATCACCTTTCTGCACAGGACAAGCCTGCCCTGTGCGATGCTCCTTACCCTAACCACCATGGCAAGCGCCGTGCCGCTGGATGATTTCGGCCCGCCACCCCCGACGGACCCCTCGGCGTTCAGCAACCCGCCGGCCGACCTCGATGCTGCGGCGGCTGCCTTACGGGCCCTGCCACCCGCCAACCAGGGCGCCATCGCCCTGCCCAATGGCGTATTTGGTGACCGGAACACGCCACGGGCCGACAACGTGCTGCCGCCAGCCCTGCAGACATCCTTCAATATCCCCACCAATGGCAAGCCCAGCCCATTGTTCGGGGCTCAGCCGTACACGCAGCAACTGCTGCTGTTCGAAGAATTCGGCACGGAAAAACTCGATCCGGCACTGCCGGCCCCACCCCTGACCTTCCCGGTTCCGCTCGTCGGCCCGGCGCCCACGCAGGACCCGAACAACATCGCCCGCAGCGGCCCTTCGCCCACGGCGCTGGAAGCCTTCATGCGCCAGCCGGGGCTGTTCCCGTTTCCGTCGCAGTTTTCCAACGTGCTGGACCGCAACCCGTGGCAAGCGCAGATCGAAGCCTTCCTCAACCGCCATCCGGTCGGCTCGCCGGCCGAAGGCCGGCCGCCAGGAAAAGGCTGGTCGCACCAGCGCTGGAACGAGTTCTTCCCGCAGGTGGGCTTCAAAACCGTGCAAGCGGGCGCCCAGATCAACAGCGGCATGCGCGACCACCGACAGTTGCACAACTACGCCGTCGGTGAGTTCGGGCCTGGCGGGCTCTACAACCAGACTTCGAGCAACCCGGTCATTGCCGGCACCACCAAAGGCATCAATGTCCGTTTTCACCCCAACATGCCGATTCAGGACCACAAGGCGCTCTGGACCTTCGACGGCACCTTTCCGCCAAAACTGTTGATGGTGCGCTACGGTCAAGCCGCGCTGATGCGCCACTACAACGCCCTGCCGATCGATCCGTCGGCCAACATGGGCTTTGGCCTGCACACCATTACAACCCACGAACACAACGGCCACTCCCCGGCCGAAAGCGACGGCTTTGCCAATGCGTTTTTCTTTCCGGGGCAGTACTACGACTATCGCTGGCCGATCCAGCTGGCCGGTTACGACACCATCAACACCACCGCTCAGGATCCGCGCGCGGCGTTCCCCTGCGCCCCGGGCGAAACCCTGTTCGTCAACGATGCCACCCCGGGCCTCAAGACGTGCAACAACGGCAGCATCAAGATCCGCGGCGACTGGCAC
>NZ_JBFULI010000059.1:0-33048 GCF_056400405.1 Pseudomonas sp. P5_B3
CCTTAGCGCCCACCGGAGTCGAGCCCAAACGTTCCTTCCGAACCTGGTCGACCCAGCGGCGCAGGGCCGTAGGACCGATATCCAGGCTGGCGCAGACCTCGGGAACCGACTGTCCCTCGTCCAGCACCATGCTCGCCGCCTTGAGTTTGAACTCACTGGAATAAGATTTACGCATAGCCAAAACACCTCAGATTTGGGCGCCATCATAGCGCCCGATTGAAGTGTCCAAAATCATTAGGCCAGTTCAGCCTGCTCGCGATGGCGGCGTGTCAGGCAGCATTGATGTTGAATGTGACGCCGTCATCGCGAGCAGGCTCGCTCCTACAGGGGAAGGATTTTCAGTGGGTTTCGGCGGTGCACAGCGACCGCCATGCCGCCTGCGCCAGCATGTCCCGGTACGCCTTCGGGCTGCCCTTGACCCGGCCCGACAACCAGGCGCGGCAGTAACTGTCTGCCTGGCCGATGATCAGCGACAGTATCAACTCCCCCGGAAAACTACCCAGTTCATCGCCGTGTGCCCCCAGCCACTTCAGCAACTGCTTGTTGCGTACCTTGTTGCGGGTGGCGAGTTCGTCCTTGAACGGCCCCTTGGTGACGGCAAACCGCGCGTGGTACTGGAACCGCGCCCACTCCGGCTGGCTATCGACCCAATCCACATAACTGTGCACCAGCGCATGCACCCCTGATTGAGTGGTTTTAGCCTCAGCCAGGTAGCTATCGCGCAAACGGGCCTGATCATCGAGGGCGGTAAAAAACAGCGCCGCCACCAGGCCTTCCTTGTTGCCGAAATGGTGATAGATCGCGCCGACACTGGTATCGCATTCGGCGCGGATCATTTCGATGGTGGTGGCCTCGATCCCCTGTTCGTTGAACAGGCCGAGGGCCTTTCTGAAGATGTCGCGCTTGAGTTCGGCGCGTCGTCCGGGGTAGCAGCGTTCGAGCAGGTCGGTGGTTTCCATGCGTAAAAACAGTCCAGGAAAGTCATGGCTGGAGGCTGGCGATTGCCAACGAACAAGTGGCGCTAGGTTGACAGATTTCTCTTTGACAGAATACTGTTCCGTTACAGAACAATATTCCGTTACGGAGCATTGTTCTGCAAACTGTCATCCTCAAGAGGCATCAAAATGAGTCAGTTCCTCAGCATGTTCAACAGTGCAGGGCCGCAAGCGTTCAGCAAAATGGCCTGCCAGGTGGCGCCCTACTTCTCCACCATCAACCCGCTGGTCAAGGATTTGCGCAAAGGCTCGGCCACCGTGCACGTGCCGTTTGCCCGGGAAATCACCAATCATTTGGGGACGGTGCATGCGATTGCCATGTGTAACGCCGCCGAACTGGCTGCCGGGATGATGACCGACGTTTCCATTCCCGCCGGCGCACGCTGGATTCCCAAAGGCATGACCGTCGAATACCTGGCCAAGGCCAAGAGCGATGTGACGGCGGTAGCCGAGGGGGATGCCGTGGACTGGACCACTGAAGGCGACAAGATCGTGCCGGTGGACATTCACGATGCCGAGGGCAAGAAGGTGTTCACGGCGCGGATTACCATGAATGTGAAGCTGGCCTGAAGGCTGACAAAGCTTTCGCAGGCGAATCGGTCAACTGTGGGAGCGAGCTTGCTCCCACAGGGGGATCTGTGGTGTTTGGGGGAGTGCGGTCAGACCAGGCGCAACCGAGGGCCGGCGGCCGGCACCGCATCATCCCCCAACCGCCCCCGCACAAATTCATTGGCCTTGCGCGTCAATTGGTCCAGATGCCGGTCGCGCTGTTTTTCCGCGTCGGTCATGGCCCGCTTGCCATGCTTTTGCAGCAGATAGGTATGAATCTGCCGCACTTCCAGCGAGCTGTAGATCGACGCCACATCCAGCAGTGCCATCAAGCCATCGGTGGCGTGGTCGCGAGTGTTCATCAACACCTGGGTCGCACGCACGCCCACCACCTCGAAGCCCATCGCCTCGAAGTACGGCACCTTGGCCACCGCGCATGTCAGCTCGGCATGGGGATAACGGCCGACCATTTCCCGCAGCATCCGCCGGGCCACGCCCTGGCGCCGATACTCGGCCTGCACCGCCATGTAGGCCACGCCACACGCCTCGGGGTCGTCCTGCACCGGCAGGTACAGTACAAAGCCAATCACCTTTTGCGGATCGTCTTCGTCGGTGGCAACGATCAGCTCCACGGCAATGCCCTTTTCACCGTTCAGCGCCTCCAGATACAGGTGCACCTCATAGCCGATCGCGTATTGATAGAGGTTGTACAGCAGGTTGCTGGGCGGGATCGCGACCATGCTGATGTCGGTCAGGTTGTCGACCACCATCTGCAGGATCTGGCTATTGATGTGCTCGGGGCACGGGGTCTTGAAGTGGCTGATCAGGGGCATTGCGGTGACGGGCTCCGGGAGGCAAGGGCCGCCTATCATAGCGCGCCTGATACGTGCGGTCCGAAAGGTGATGGACAGACATTCCCCATTCATGCGCCATGAGCGTCGCCGGCGTTTGCTTTATGGCTGGAGGCGTTGCGTTTTCGAGACTGGCAGCAGAGTCCGGCACACTTTGTGCTGGATTAACAGGCGTCTTCGCGAACCGGCTCGATCCCCCAGGGGACAGCGGTTTGCCCACAACTCGTTTTTCTGTGGGATCGAGCCTGCTCGCGAGAGCGTCCACTATCACACCCGCCTGTGGTGTGAGTGGGGGGGAATGGGTGGGTGAAGCCCCCAACGTTGAGGATTCCCGCCCACTGCGCCACCACGACCAAAGTCGAATCCATCAAGCGTTTGATATCAAACAGCTATTTTTCTCCCCCCGCCCCCCCGCTTTTGGCGCACCTCTTGCATCGGGCGAATTGCGAATATCAGTCACACCGGCGCGCGCCAAGGGAAACAAAATGAAAAACCCACCTGACCTCAAGTCGCTCGGCTTTTTCCGAAAACCGAGCATCGCCGCTGTGATGCTGATCAACATCAGCCTCGGCAACGCCAACGCCGTACCGCTGGATGATTTCGGCCCGCCACCCCCGACGGACCCCTCGGCGTTTAGCAATCCGCCGGCCGACCTCGATGCCGCGGCGGCTGCCTTGCGGGCCATGCCACCCGTCTACCAGGGCTCCATCGCCCTGCCCAATGGCGCTTTTGGTACCCGCCTCACCACGCCAACGACCGACAACGTGCTGCCGCCAGCCCTGCAGACATCCTTCAAAATCCCCACCAATGGCAAGCCCAGCCCATTGTTCGGGGCCCAGCCGTACACGCAGCAACTGCTGCTGTTCGAAGAATTCGGCACGGAAAAACTCGACCCGACACTGCCGGCACCGCCCCTGACCTTTCCGGTTCCGCTCGTCGGCCCGGCGCCCACGCAGGACCCGAGCAACATCGCCCGTAGCGGCCCTTCGCCCACGGCGCTGGTAGCCTTCATGCGCCAGCCGGGGCTGTTCCCGTTTCCGTCGCAATTTTCCAACGTGCTGGACCGCAACCCGTGGAAAGCGCAGATCGAAGCCTTCCTCAACCGCCATCCGGTCGGCTCGCCGGCCGAAGGTCGGCCGCCAGGAAAAGGCTGGTCGCACCAGCGCTGGAACGAATTCTTCCCGCAGGTCGGCTTCAAAACCGTACAAGCGGGCGCCCAGGTCAACAGCGGCATGCGCGACCGCCGACAGTTGCACAACTACGCCGTCGGTGAGTTCGGGCCGGGCGGGCTCTACAACCAGACCTCGATTACCCCGGTCATTGCGGGCACCACCAAAGGCATCAATGTCCGTTTTCACCCCAACATGCCGATTCAGAACCACAAGGCGCTCTGGACCTTCGACGGCACCTTTCCGCCAAAACTGTTGATGGTGCGTTACGGTCAAGCCGCGCTGATGCGCCACTACAACGCCCTGCCGATCGATCCGGCGGCCAACATGGGCTTTGGTCTGCACACCCTCACCACCCACGAACACAACGGCCACTCCCCGGCCGAAAGCGATGGCTTTTCCGGTGCGTTCTTCTTTCCGGGACAGTACTACGACTATCGCTGGCCGATCCAGYTGGCCGGTTACGACACCATCAACACCACCGCTCAGGATCCGCGCGCGGCGTTCCCCTGCGCCCCGGGCGAAACCCTGTTCGTCAACGATGCCRCSCCGGGCCTSAAGACGTGCAACAACGGCAGCATCAAGATCCGCGGCGACTGGCRCGAAACCATGAGCACCCACTGGTTCCATGACCACATGSTCGATTTCACCGCGCAGAACGTCTACAAGGGCAACGCGGTGATGATGAATTACTACAGCGCCCTGGATCGCGGTAATGAAGCCTTCGAAGACGGCGTCAACCTGCGCCTGCCCAGCGGTTCGGCGCTGCCTTGGGGCAACCGCGACTATGACGTCAACCTGGTGGTGGCCGACAAGGCCTGGGACGCCAATGGCCAACTGTGGTTCAACCCGTTCAACACCGATGGCTTCCTCGGCGATCAGGTCCTGGTCAACTGGCAGTACCAGCCGCGCCTGAACGTGCGGGCGCGCAGCTATCGCTTCCGCATCCTCAATGGCTCGGTGTCGCGCTACTTCAGGATCGCGCTGGTGCGTGAAGTCGCCGGCACCGGCGGCGAATTCCCCGGTCCGGCAGGTTCCGGCCTGTCTTATAGCCGCGTGCCGTTCCACTTGATCGCCAACGACGGCAACCTGATGGAACACGCCGTGCCGTTCGACGGCAGCATGGACCTGGAAGGTAACGGCGACCTGCAGAACCACAACGCCATCCTGCCGACCATGGGCATCGCCGAGCGTTACGACATCATCGTCAATTTCTCGAAAAACGGGATCAACACCGGCGACAAGCTGTACTTCGTCAACCTGATGGAGCACCACGACGGCAAGGGGCCGGAGGCTACACTGCTGAGCCTGGCCGACGTGCTGTCCGGGACGTACAAGGCGGTGCTCAAGCTGGGCAGCAAAGGGCTGGAATGGGACGGCGGCGACCCGGGGGTGGGCAAGTTCCTGCAGTTGGTGGTCCAGCCTTATGCCGGCCAGGACGTGAGCATGAACCCCGCCGACTTCGAACCCGCCAAACCGGGCAAACCGGCCGGCAAGACCATGATCCCGCTGACCCTCAACCGCGATGATCCGGCGGTGCAGGCCAAGCTCAAGGTGGCGCGGCATCGCGAGTTCATCTTCGGCCGCTCCGATGGCACCGACGAAGCCCCCTGGACGATCAAGACCGACGGTGGTCAATTCGGCTTCCCCATGGACCCTCGAATCATCAGCGCCGCTCCGCAACTGGCCAACGGCCCGACCCCTGCCGGGTTCTCCGGCGACGGCACCCTGGAAGTGTGGAGAATCAAGAGCGGCGGCAACGGCTGGAACCACCCGGTGCACGTGCACTTTGAAGAGGGGATCATCCTCCACCGCGATGGCAACCCACCGCCCGAATGGGAAAAATGGGCGCGCAAGGACGTCTATCGCATCGGCGAAGGTATCGACAGCTCGGTGGACGTGGAAATGGCGATCCACTTCCGGGAATTCGCCGGGACCTACATGGAGCACTGCCACAACACCCAGCACGAGGACACGTCCATGCTGCTGCGCTGGGATATCGAGCACCCTGGCCAGTTCCAGTTGATGCCAGCGCCCCTGCCCGGCTGGGACGGCGTCACCTACGTCAACTCCTCCGCGCTGCCGACCTTCCGCACTGGCGATACCCGTGCCAATAACGATGGCAATAACCAAAAACCGATCGCCAACCCCGACAGCGCCATCAGCAGCACCGGCCAACCGGTGATCATCAACGTCCTGGCCAACGACACCGACCCGGACGGCAACGTGCCACTTAGAGTAGTGGGGCTGGAGCAACCGAACTCCGGCACAGGCGTGGTCAGCACCGATGGTGTGCGCGTGACCTACACACCACCGGCCACGGTCGCCGCGCCGTTCACCGCGACCTTTATCTATAAAGCCGCCGATGCCAAGGGCGCGGAGTCGGCACCGGCGACGGTGTCCGTGGCGGTCTCGACAGCGGTCGTCGAGAGCCTGATCGTCACCAGCGCTACCGTCACCGCTCGCAGCAACGGCCGCTACTTCTGGGCCCTGTCCGGCACCACCTCGCGTGGCACGGGCAATACCATCACGGCGACTGCCACGGTCACAACCGGTACGGCGAATCTTGGCACCGCCACCCTGACGCCTACGGCGACAGGAGCGCGCTGGAACATAGCGGTGACGACCGTCGGCAGTGTCCCGTCGCCTAGCCCGACGGCGACCATCAAATCATCCCTCGGCAAAACCGTGACGGTGCCAGTAGTAGCGAACTAGAGCGGATTGATCGGCGCCCGGTCCATGCAATGTGGATCGGGCGCTTTTTTTTGCGAATCGTTAGGGGGTACCGCGGTGAGGTTTACTGACTATCGGTTCTATTCGCAAAGCGTCTGATTGACCTCAGCCGTTGTATTTACTGTTACACCGCCATCGCGGGCAAGCCCGCTCCCACATCTATGGTTACCCCCACCCCAGCACTATCAAACCCACTCCAGTCACCGCTGCGGTGCCACCATCCGAAAGCGGATATTGATCTCGTTGGACACCACACTGTCCGCCCACTCGCCCTCGCCGATCTTGAAGTCGTCACGCTTGAGCACCAGTTGGCCCTCAAAGATGCCGATGGCGCTCTCTGATCTCAGTTGCACCGGCACAGTCACCTCCCGAGTGAGCCCCCGCAGGGACAGTTTGCCGGTGATGGTGTAGCGGTTATTGCCCAGAGCCTTGATGGAGGTCGACTCGAAGGTCGCCACCGGATAAGTCGCCGTGTCGAACCATGCCGGTTTTTGCAGCTCGGTGTTGGCGTCGCTGCTGCCGGCGTCGATGCTGTTGAGGTCGATGGTCAGCGTGGCGTGGGCGGCGCCAGGGTTATCGGTGTCGAAGTCGAGATTGGCGTCGAACTTGCCGAAAGTGCCGTAGCTTCGCGAACCCATCTGCTGATAGGTGAAACTCAAGGTGCTGGCCTTGGCGTTCACTTTCTTGTATTCCACGGCTTCAGCGAACGGCGCCAGGCTGAACTGCACCGGGCCGAACACCAACGTACCGGCCAGAACAACGCAACGCGCGGATCGAAGGTTCATGGCACTCTCCGGGAGGGCTCCCGTCTTGAGTTGGCGTGCCGCACACGAGGGGTGGCATCAGATGACTAAAGCAAACAACCGGCGTTTATTCCACCTCGCGCGGTGATTTGCGACCACTTGCAGATGGCCGTCAGCACTCCCCGCGCTGCCACGCCCGCTGCAACAGCTCGATCACCTCGGCATCCGAGGTCTGGGTAAAATCCATGTACCAATGCCCAATCGACGTGAACCACTCGGGCAGCAGCGGGCAGACCAGTTCATCCACCTCGCTGCGCAGGGCCTGCACTGTCTCGATCGGCGCCACCGGCACCGCCACCACGATGCGCGAAGGCGCCTGCACCCACAGCGCCTGGATCGCCGCCCGCATTGAAGCGCCGGTGGCCAGGCCGTCGTCGATCAGGATCACCACCTGATCCTTGAGCAGCACCGGCGGCCGCGTGCCGCGGTAGACCTTCTCGCGGCGCAGCAGTTCGCGGCTTTCCCGTTCGACCACGGCGTCGAAAGCGGCGCGGTCGATCGGGTGCACCCGCAGCGCCTCTTCATTACGAATCTGGATACCGCCGCTGGCAATTGCGCCCATGGCGTACTCCGGGTGGGACGGTACGCCGAGCTTGCGCACCAGCATCAGGTCCAGGCGAACCTTCAACGCCGTGGCCACTTCATAAGCCACCGGCACGCCGCCACGGGGCAAGGCCAGAACGATCACATCGGGGCGGTTAGCGTAAGGCAGCAGCGGTTCTACCAGCCGTCGCCCCGCCGCTGGCCGGTCTTGCAGGATGGAATGGGACAAGGGGCTCATGTGAAAACCTCCCCAGGCGATCAGGCCTATCGGTGAATCCTGCTCCCACTGAATGAAGTACCTGATTTTCAGTGTGCACAAGACTACAAACACCACAGTCCCTGTGGGAGCGGGCTTGCCCGCGAAGACGTCAGTACAGTCAACCTCTACATCAACTGAACCACCACAATCGCGAACAGGCAATGAAAAAACCAACTAAACCAATCGCTCAATCTTCTGATGCTGCCACACCACTTTGTAATACAGCGTCTGCAACACCAGCATCCCCAGATACGCCACCGGAAACGCCATCCACACCCCTTGCAGCCCGAACTTCGCATCCAGCAGATACGCCGCCGGCAACTGCACACCCACCACGCAGACGATGGAAATCGCCACCGGCACCATCACCGTGCCACTGGCGCGCATGATGCCGCCGATGATCGCCTGGAAGCCGAACACCAACAGGCTCCAGAGCATGATGTGCAACAGGTGCCGGGCCATGGTCCGCGTCGCCTCTTCGGTGAGGAACGACGCCAGCAACCAATGCGACAGCAAGTACCCGAGCACCACCAGACCACCGGTCAGGCACACATTGATCATCAACCCGGTCTTCAAAATCGGCCCCATGCGCTCGATGCGCCCGGCCCCAATCGCCTGCGCCCCGAGAATCGACGCGGTAATCGCAATCGACAGCGCCGGGAACTGCACGTAATTGACGATCTGCGTCACCGCGCCATACGCCGCCGTCGCCTGGGAACCGTGCTGGTTCACCAGCGCCAGAATCACCAGCTCCGACAACGACAACACCACCATCTGCAACCCGGTGGGCAAACCGATACGCAACACCTTGCCGAGAATCGCCATGTCCAGCTTCATCGCCGCAAAGAACTCCCGGTCCGGCGCCAGCGGATGGCCCTTGCCAAGCAACCGCCACGCCAGCAGCCCCATCGCCACCAGGTTACCCACCAGCCCGGCAATCGCCGCACTCTGAATCCCCATCGGCGCAAAACCCAACCACCCGCGAATCAACGCCGGCGTCAGCGCCAACCCGACAATGGTCGACACCACCAGCGCCAACAACGGCGACAAGGTATCGCTCACCCCGCGCAACAACTGCGTGAACAACACAAACACCAACAACGACGGCATGATCCACAACATCACATGGGCATACGCCACCGCATCGTCCAGCACATCCGCCGGCGTCCCCAACCCCACCAACGCCGAACGCGCAAACACACTCCCCACCACCGCCGCCACCAACCCGATCAACACCCCCAACAACAACGTCGCTCCGGCAATCGCCTTCACCAGATGCGTCTCCCGCGCACCCCACGCCTGTCCGATCAACACACCCGCGCCGGCGCCGAGGCCGATCACCAGGGCGATGAAGAAAAACACGATGGGGAACATCCCCGACACCGCCGCCAGGGCTTGAGTGCCGAGCATCTGGCCGATGTAGATGCTGTTGACCGTGCCGGACATGGATTGCAGGAAGTTCGACAGGACCATTGGGGCGAGGAAAAGCAGGTAGGTTTTCCAGAGGGGGCGTTGGGGGGTTGGGGTTTGCATTCGGGAAGGTCCATCTCGACGGCGAGAGCGATGAGTAAGGATAGCGTGGGTGGCTGAAACCAAGGGGCGGTGAACATCTCAGGTCTGTGTTTATATTTCCAGCGACGTGATGGGAAAGGTCTGAGATTTCATCATCACTAGTCCTACACAAAGCTGGGAATGCCTCACCTTCCCGCGCTGATCTCATGCGGCTTATAGTTGGCGCCGTCGCCCAGAATGGCGATTCGGGTTTGGCGACCTGACAACAGAGAATGACCGACTGACGGCCTTGAGCCCAACAAACAGAGATCATTCAAAATGAATCGATACATGCCCCTCACCGGAATCGACCTGGTTCCGGCCTCCTTGCTCATCGACACCCAAGCCCCACTCGACGTCCTGCAAGCCATGGCGGATTACCGCATTCGCACGGTAACGCAGGTGTTGGAAAACATCGCCTACCGATCCGAACTCGGTTGCGACACGGTGGTGTTGGAGGACTTTGCCAAATTGCTGGTCATTCCATTGCGCGATGGTTGTGATTTGATGGATGTGATTGGTCGTCGGTTGCGGGCGCAGGCTGCGGAGTAAAGAAAAACGGGTGCTCTCGCGCCCGTTTTGTTGCTACTCCAGAAAAGGGTTGCCCCTCAGCTTGATTCGAGGCTGCGAAAAACCAATCAGGCGAAGATACTCAATATGCCCGTAACAAAGAGAAGAGCCGCTGCGGCAGCGGCTCAACCTGGGAAACCTTCGATGATTTAAACGACTGGACAAGGGAACCGGACGACCACGAAATGATGGCTACTGCCACCGTTCTCTGGCACCTGCGTTCAGGTACTTGGTGCTGTCAGTCAAAGGTATATTTGCCTTCGAGCATGAATGCCGGCTCTCTCCAGTTGGGTCCTCTCACTACTATGCACCCATTATTTTTTATAAAACCGGCATCACACATTTTCTTGACAAGGTTCAATAGCCCTATGTTGTTCTCCACATGCGCCCAGTTAGCCCGATTATAAAGGCCATCAAGCCGAGGAAAGGAGATGCCCAATTCATTTTTGGTAAGAAATAGAATTACCTCTTCAGGCTTCTCGTTTAGTACGATGCTTTTTATGACGCTCATCGTTTTACTCCTCCAATTTGCTTGGACTCTCTGTCCGTTTGTTTGTTGTCTGCCTCTATAGCCTCGGGCGTGTAGAGTAATTCAAAATCATCTTTTAGCTTGTAGTCTTCCAGCGTCGCGGCGTGAGTATTGTTCCAAATAACACCGTCGTCATTCGGGTTTACACCGTCAACCACACCTAATGCTCTGAAACGTTCCAGCTCTCTGAGTTCATGAGTATAGAAGCGTTTGTCAGCATCTGTGATTACCAATTCACCCAGCAGAATTTTTTTCAAGCGAAAAATCATAATGGCATTGGCGTCCGAAAGACCAAAGCGTCCAGTATGTAATTTTACCAGGTCAATACCCGCCTGGGTCACGGTAGCACTTGTCCAATCGAGATCGAGGATTGGGCCGCCAGCTTTGGCGGGATTGAAAAGTCGACCACTGTATTTTCCCCTTGTGGTTGCTCCTTCATAAGGACTATTAAAAACAACGTAGATTGGCGGCAGACCGCTTTCAATCGGAAAGCAGTAAATGCAATCCCTGAAATCAGGCAATTCGACCGCGGGTAAGGTTTCAGGCTGCACAAGCAATGGCGACAGCGTAACTCCAGTGTAAGTCGGTACTTGTGCAGGTCGGGCGGGCGAAGTTGTCGAGCCGTTTCCCAAGTGAATAATTGGAAAACTGAGGATAATGGGCGGTGTATCGTTTGACGTGAAACTGTAGCTGCTGGTCGTTGGATCGAATGCCAATGCTCGCACTGGCACTTTTGCCGAGACACTCCCTCCAGCCGGGGTTGCAACTAGGGTGTATTGGTTAAGGTCGCCAAAAATCCGATAAGGAAGGTCAATGGTTCCTTCGGTAGCGGCGATTTCATTCAGGTTTGACGGCAGCTTCGGCAAAAAAGTGCTACCGGACAGTGTGAGAACTGTTTGAGGAAAGCGTTCGCCGTTAGCAAGAGCAGGTGAATAGAACAAGGCTCCGATCCCAACAGCAGTGGCCCGACTGATAAGTGCGCCCCCCACCCCTGCCAACAATTTAATGCCTCCATGGATCACTGCCCTGAAGGTCAAGCCGTCGGCGACATGGATGGCAATGGCACCCGCCACAGTTCCAGCCTCTGCGCCATTACCAATGGGTAACCTGTAGGTGTAAGCGACTTCGCCCCTTGCCAAGGCGCGATGAATTGCAGCGTCTGCAGTTGCAGAAGCGTCCTCCAGAATGGGGATGGCTTCGACAAGGATTCGTTTAACGTAGGCGGCAGTTAGCGATAATAGGAATTCTTCATAAAGGCTTAGTCGCAATGCCACATTTTCTTCTGCTTCCACATCCGCTGCAAATATCTCGGCACTTCTTTTGCTGTCTAGCGACAATGCGTCTACACCACTATATATTATTGCCTCCTGCCAACTCCTGTGCATTCTGACCCTTTGCAAAAGTTCAACGATGATCGCTTTCTTTTTTAAGGCAGCTTCCAACGCATTGAGCTCCTGCGTGTCAATGGCTGCGACTATGCGTTTTTCTAAATATTCTCGAACATTCGGTGCACCACCCGAAAAACTACTCTTTATCTGATCGCGCACCGAAAGCCCTACCGCCACCAACTTTTGGTATTCGTTGCCGGTGTTTTTGACACCCTCAATACTATGGGGCGTAGTAACCGTCGGGACAGCCCCATCCCAAAACAAAATACTATCGAAGCTTGAAGAAAAAACTTGGACTTCTGTAGCTTCAACCTGTCGAGACCCAGGCGTTATTAAAGATGAATAATGTGTAATCGGTTTTTGCATATAGCACTCCATGCAACAATATCAATTCCATAAAATAGACAGAACAAAAGTTATGCCGCAACAACGTAGCAATTTCAATATTTCAATATTTACTGCATACGTCGCGCACGAAAGATGATGGGCGGCAGTTGCGGGCGCAGGTGGGAGAGTGACTATATTTGGGTGTCGAAGGCGTCTGTGTTCTTCTTTTTGTCTGTCCTGAAACAGGTTTACACCTGTTTCACCCAGGCGCCCGAGGCACCACATCGAGCGTTTTGTATTTCAACGACAGCCCAGGACGGCGGGAGAGCAAAAGACTAGATCAGTCGGACAACAATGGCGATGACAACAAAGATTGCCAGTGCCAGGGCGGCACCGATGCCGAACGGCACCACAGTAGAGCGGATCGCGTTCGGGGCGGGACTACGCATCTCTTCGGCAAAAGCTGCAACGTCGCGGTGCAGTTGTTCAATGCTGGCTTGATTCGTAGGTTGTGTGGACATGCTGCTACTTCCTGTGTGGGTCACGAGTCGTGTCTGCTGTGGCGAGTACGAATGCTCAAAACTTCGCCCAAAGGCTGACAGCGGCGACGATAGCGGTCACCATACCAGCCCCCACCGCGATCGGGTACCAGAAGGTCTCTTGCCTGAGCTTGCGTTCTTCTGCCGTGAGTTTTCGGGTTTCGGCCATGGACCTTCGGATTTCGACTTGCAGTTTATCGAGCTCCAGATTGTCACGGTCGTTTTGTAGCATGGCTCATCCCTTCGGGCTTGCTGTTCAAAAGGTTTTCCCCGAACGGCCGGTGATCCCCCCCTTCTGCCCAGTCAATATTTCCCGTTTTTCACTTTTGGAATAGCGGGTTACTCCTGCCGAAGTTGTAGGCAAAATCCGAGAAGGGAGCCGAAAAAGAAAAGCTGATCGCTCACAACACATCCCCCAAAGTGCCAATTGACCCTGCCCACAGTCGATTAGCTAAACTTCATGAGTAAACCACTTCGCGAATCCCTGAAAACTGAGGAGGCGAACCATGAGCAAACAACCTCAACCCCAAAGCCGCTCCAACCCCCAGCCCAGATCCCGTCCGCTGGTGCCGAACCTGCCGAGCAAAACCGGCAACAAGTCCGGTGGCTTGCGCGGTAACTATCCGCCGAAGAAGTCGTAAGGACCTCGGGTGCACGACAGGCTTTGCAACAGCGATATCTCGCAGATCGATGAGCTCAACGGGCGGATTGTCACCACCCCCCGCGAACAGTCCACGGCGAGTTTCGAGATTGTCGGGCGCTTGCAGTCGGTGCAGAGCATTGCGCAGAACACGGCGGATGATGTGCAGACGCTGGCACTGAGCAGTCGGCGCTTGCCGCCTATTGCGACTCGGCTGGATGCGTTGGGGCGGACGTTTCATCAGTGATGTTCGACGCGGGAAGTTTTCCATTGGTCGAACCGATTTGATCTACAGAATCAACAAACCTATATTTGAGTCCATGGACTCAAGATAGGTATTGATCATGGCCGTCCCCCTGCAACCCCAATCCTTCAGCAAAAACCAATGCGTCACCGGCCTGCGCGCCGCCGTGAGCATTCTGGAAAAGTGGAAAGCCACCAGCGACCAGGCCTGTCGCATCTTGCGTATTTCCCGCAGCACCTACACCCGCGCCCGGCAGCGTGACCCGGATTGGGCGGTGGCGCTGGATGCGGACCAGATGCAGCGCATCAGCTTCGTGCTGAACATTCATGCGACGTTGCGGCTGGTGTTTGACAACCCGGATAACGTGTATGGCTTTGCCTCGATGGCCAACGACAACGAGTTTTTCAACGGGCGCTCGCCGCTGGAGATCATGGCGCAGGGCGACATGATTTCGCTGTATGAAACCTTCCGCCGCATCGACATGCTGCGGGGTGCGCAATGGTGATGGCGAGTGAGCTGACCGCGTTTGCCGGTCAGTCGTTGCAGGCTTATCGCCTGGTCAATTCGAAATTTCCGCCCATTGCGTTGTTTGATGACGTGGCGGACGCGGATGAGTTTGAGCTGTTGTTCGAAATTCAGGCGCTGACCAATCCGCGGTTGAAGAATGAGCTGGGTCAGCTTGAGTTGATTGCGCGCAGCGAGATTCCGTTCGGGATTGCGGGTTGCTCCTACGCGATTGCGCCATTCACCCACGTCAACCCGGCGGGTTCGCGCTTCAGTGACGGCAGTTTTGGCGTGTTGTACCTGGCGGACTCGATGGAAGCGGCACTGGCCGAGGTGCGGCATCATCAGGCTCTGTATTGGTCGAAGGTGCCGAGCCTGAACTATGAGCGTTTTGTGTTTCGGGGGTTGGCGTGTGCCTTTGGCGATGCAGGGATGAAGGATGCCACCGCCCTGCCGCTGACCGATCCGGTTTATGCGCCGGAAGATTACAGCAACGCCCGGCGCCTTGGCCTGGATGTTCGCAAGACAGGTTGCCCTGGACTGCGTTATCACTCGGTGCGGATGCCGGGCAGTCATTGTTGGGCGCTGATGACGCCGCGGCCTGTTTCGTCGATTGTGCAGACGGCGCATTACGAGATGGTCTGGAATGGGCAGATCACCAGCGTGAGTCAGATAAGCGAAGCTTAAACCCCGTTGTCAGGCACATGAAAACCTGTGGGAGCGAGCTTGCTCCGGGCGGCGTTCCGACGATTGCTGTGTGTCAATCGACACATATGTTGAATGTGAGACTGCCATCGCGAGCAAGCTCGCTCCCACATTAGGGGTGTTCGATCCATTGACTGCGTCGATAGTCACCATCATTTCAATGAAGTTCTCTTAAAAAATCCCCGGCGTAACATCTGCTCCATACCCACCCATCAGCACCCCGGAGCACACCATCATGAAACGCCAGACCCTCCTCAGCATCGCTTTCTCGGTTTTCGCAGTTAACGCTTTCGCCGCTACCTCTGCTCAACCTGTGGTCGCTGAAGGCGGCTCGGATCGTCTGATTGAAAGCCGCGTGGCCGAGGGTGGTTCCGATCGCCTGATCGAGAATCGTGTGGCCGAAGGTGGTTCGGATCGCCTGCTGGAAAACCGCGTCGCCGAAGGCGGTTCGGATCGTCTGATCGAAGGCCGCGCTGTCTGAATGCAGTGCTTTACCGCAGGACTCAACGAAAAGCCCGGCCTCAACAGCCGGGCTTTTTCGTGCGGGTCATCAATTCGTCCGTTGTTCATGCACTTTCGCGTGTCGCGAGAGACCGATCTTGATGGCGACCAGAATGGGCGCGGCAAAGACGAACAGCAGGGCCACGGCGAAGAACGCCGTATCGAAAGCAATCACCGTGGCCTGACCTGACAGCGCTTTGCCCAGCAGGCTGGTGGCTGCCCGGCCAGCGGCCACCTGATCCATGCCCTTCCCTGCCAGCATCGCGGTTGTGCTCATCAGCCGTTCGATGACCGCGAGCCCCCCTGGGGTGACGTTGGCGCCGAGGACCACGCCATTGCTGACAACCTGATGGTCGATCAAGGTCTGTAGCCCGGCGACGCCCATCAAGCCACCCAACTGACGCCCCGTATTGAACAGGCCGATGCCGCTGACCAGGTTGCGGCTGTTGAGGTGACTGAAGGCGATCAGGGTGATCGACAGAAACAGGAAGCCAAGGCCCAGGCCGCGCAACAGGATGGCCGCCATCATGTCGCCGGCGCCGCTTTCGCTGGTGGAGCCGGACAGCATCCACATCGCCGCCATGATCAGCAGGATACCCAAGGGCACGGTCGCCACCGGCGGCACGCGGCGCACGCTGAACAGCCAGGCAGCGATGAGCAGCGAACCGACAAAAAAACCGCCACTGGGCAACAGGAGCCAGCCTGCATCGGTCGGTGTGAACGCGAGTACCGACAGGGCGAACGCCGGGATCAGGTAGGCGCTGCCGAACAGGGCGGCACCGGCGATGAAACTGACGCAAAAGGCAAAGGTGAAATCGCTTGTTTTGAACAGGCTGAAGTCGAGCAGCCCCTGGCCGTTGGCCAAGACCTGTTGGCCGAGAAAGGCCAGCAGCGCGGCGCCGCCGATCACCGTCAGTATCAGGATCCGCGGCTCCTCGAACCAGTCCCAGCGGCTGCCCTGGCTGAGCACGTAGGTGAAGCAGAACAGCGCGGTACCGATCAGTGCACAGCCGAGCCAGTCAAACGGACGTTGCCGGATCCTGCCGGGCATGGGGTGGTCGGCGATGAGCAAGAGGCCGATCGCCGCCAGGGCCAGCGGCACCACACTGAAGAAAATCCAGGTCCAGGACTGGCTGTCGATCAACCACCCTTGCAGGGCCGGTGCGAGGGTCGCAGACGCGACCACGGCCGCCATGGCGAACAGGGCTTGCAGGATCGGCTGAAGGGCGCGCGGATAACCGCGAAAAATGAGCGCCTGACCCGCCACCAGCAGAGCACCGCCGGCGAAGCCTTGCAGGACGCGCAGTGCGATCAGCAGGTCCAGCCAGGCGGTAACGGCAGCCACGCAGCACGCCAGGCCCATGACCAGAGTGGCGCCGATGATCACGTTGCGCGCGCAAAACCGCTGCATCAGCCAAGGGGCAAGCATGAACCCGATCAGCTTGAACGCGATGTAGCCGACATCCAGCCAGGCGAACTCGTCAGGCGTGGCATAGGTGTCGCCGATGATGTCGCCGCGGCCGAGGGCGAGCACGGTGCTGGCGATCGCTTCCGTCAACGTCGCCAGCACGATTCCCGTAAAGAGCAAGACGCCGTTCCCGGTTCTGATGCTGCTCGGCGTGGCGCTGGCAAGGCTGTTCATGAGCCGGCCCCTTGCACAACTTCCACCCGCGCGGAGAGACCCGGCACGATGCGCCCCGGCAACGGATTGTGGGCCAGGCGAATCTTCACCGGCACGCGCTGCACGACACGCACAAAGTTCCCGGTGGCGTTGTCGGGCGGCAGCAGGCTGAACGCCGAGCCACTGCCCGGTGCAAAGCTGTCAACCACGCCATCGAGTGCCGCATCGGGGTAGCCATCGACCGTGACGCGCACAGGCTGACCGGGGCGGATATGTTCGAGCTGGGTTTCCTTGAAGTTCGCCACGATCCACACATCGTTGACCGGCACGATATCGAGCAGGGAGACGCCCGGCGTTACGAAACGGCCAAGGCGAACCTGACGGTTACCGACCACGCCATCCACCGGTGCGTGCACCACGGTGTGATCGAGATCGATCCGGGCGAGATCGCGCGCGGCCTGTGCTTGCGTCACGGCGGCCACCGCAGCCTCGCGCTCGGCCACAAACACCGCGATGCGTTGCTGTTGCGCCTCGACCGTTGCCGAAGCGGCCGAAACCGAGGCCACGGCTCTGGATTGCGCGGTGCCGGTTTCATCGACCAGGGCCTGGCTGACCGCATTGCTGACGATCAGTTTGCGGCTGCGGTCGTGGGTCTTGGCCGCCAGGCTCATGTCGGCGGTGGCCGAGCGCCTTTGTGCTTCGGCCTGCCTGATCAGCGCATGCTGAAGCTGGATCTGCGCATCGACATGGGTCAGGCGCGCCTGGGCGGCACTGACATTGGCCTCGGCTTGCGCAAGTCTGGCGCGGTAGTCGCGGTCATCGATACGAAACAGTACATCACCGGCACGCACGGTCTGGTTGTCCCGGGCCTCTACCGTCGTGACATAGCCGGCCACCTTGGCGGCGAGCGAGGTGACGTCCCCGCGGACATACGCGTTGTCGGTCGAAGTCACGCCACTGGAAAACGCCAGGGCTCCCCAAACCGCCACGACCATCAAGGCCGCGACACACAGCAACAGGCCGATGGTCTTGCGCTTGCTACGCCGCACCACGACCACAGGCGTTGCGCTACTTGCGTCTGTGGCAATGGCGGCCTTGTCCTGAAGCGAGTTCATTTTTTCATTTCCTGTTCAGTGCCAAGCACCAGGCAGCCACTGGGCGGCATGGCCTGCCGCCCGGCTGTCGAGCCTTCATGAGCGCGTTGACCGGCTCACTTTTTGATGGGTGTCACGAGCACCTTTTCGTCGGTGTCGAGGACGAACACCGCCAACAGGCGCGCCGGTTGGGTGTCGCTGGCGTTGGCGCTGACCAGGTGCACGGAACCCGGCTCCTCTACGAAGTTTTCGCCGACGTTGTAGACCTTTTCCGGCTGGCCTTTGACCTGGATGCGAAACGAGCCCTCGAGCACCGTTGCATAGATGAAGGCCGTTTTCGGATGAGTGTGGGCCGGCGACGCAGCACCCGGCCCATACTCGACGACCACGCCTCTCATGCTCTTGCCGGGGATGTTGGGAATGGGACGGTCGAACACCACCGTGACCTTGCCGGGGGGCGCCTCGGCGGCCGACGCTGCGCTGATCGAGAGCGCGGCGAAGACAGCGGCCATTAGCAAACGGGTAACCATGGGATTTCTCCTGGATTCGTAGGGAAATGTGAGGGTGCGATCCGTTACTGCCCTGTCGACCGGGCCAGCCAGTCGTCGAAGCGGATCGCCCCCAGGCGTGCGTTCTTGCCGGTGACCAGCGATTGATCGTTGAGCACCGCGCCGAAGTAACGCGCATGCACGTCCGGTACGACCTTGCGGTTGTCCTGGGTCGCTCGCAGAAAGCGTCTGGCCAGCTCATCAATCGGCATGGTTTCCGGGCCGCCGACTTCAACGGTGCCATTGACCGGTGCTGCCAGTACGACATCGGCCAACGCCGCCACTACGTCGTCGGACGCAATCGGCTGGATCAGCGCCGGCGAAGCATGAATCTCATCGCCGACGGCGAACGACTGGACGATGCCGCCGGCAAACTCGGAGAACTGCGTGGCACGCACAATGGTGTAAGGCATGCCGGACGCCTTGATAAGGGCCTCCTGCGCGACTTTGGCCCGGAAATAGCCGGTATCGGGAAGCCGTTCGCTGCCGACAATCGACAGGGCGACGTGATGACGAACCCCGGCAGCGGCTTCGGCGGCCAGCAGGTTACGGCTCGACGTTTCGAAAAAATCGAGAACGGCCTGGTCCTCCCACGATGGCGCGTTCGCCACGTCGACCACCACATCAGCACCATCCATCGCTTCGGCCAGGCCTTCGCGGGTGATGCTGTTCACGCCCGTGCTGGGGCTGGCGGCGAGTGCGTCATGGCCGCGCTCGCGAAGGGTGTTCACAAGTTTCGATCCGATGAGGCCGGAGCCTCCGATGACGACGATCTTCATGGCTTTTCTCCACTTGTCGACTGCAAGGATTGCGTCGGTGTAGAGAAAGATTGCCTGCACGGGTGAGGCAAGTCCTTGCGTCTGGCTTGGGTTTGCCTTGGCGAACGCTTGGATTTATGTCCAAAAAAGAGGCTGTTCGTCCAGCATTCCCTGGCGCGGACGGTGCAGCGGGTGTCGAGCTGCCGTATCATCCTCCCCCAGTTACCAACCGCCAGCAGCCTGGGACACGGAGTTGAGGGCGCTTCGCCAGGGGATGCTCATCTTGTCATTCGCGTTTGAAGATTACGTACTCGATCAGGAGCGTCGGGAGCTGACCTTGCGCGGGCAGGTCGTGGCCGTCGGACCGCAGGTCTTCGACCTGTTGCTGCTGTTCGTCAACAATCCCGATCGGGTCCTCAGCAAGGACGAATTGCTCAAGGCGGTGTGGAGCGGCCGGATCGTTTCCGAATCGACGATCACCAGCCACATCAATGCGGTGCGCAAGGCCATCGGCGATACCGGTGAGGAGCAGCGCCTGGTGCGCACCGTCGCCCGCAAGGGCTACCGCTTCGTTGGCCGGATCAATGGCGACATGACCGGGGAGGCGCGACAGCCTGACATCGATGAACGCTCGGCTGCTGCTGCTGCGAAACAAATCCCCTCCTCTACCCTTGCTCTCCCGGACAAACCCTCGATCACCGTCCTGCCCTTTCAGAACCTGAGCGGCGATCCGGAGCAGGAATACTTCGCCGACGGCGTCGTGGAGGACATCATCGCCGCCCTGTCGCGTATACGCTGGCTGTTCGTCATCGCGCGCAATTCGAGCTTCACCTACAAGGGCCAGGCGGTGGACGCCCAGGGCGTTGGCCAGGAGCTGGGCGTTCGCTACGTGCTCGAAGGCAGCGTGCGCAAGTGCGGGAACAAGGTGCGCATTACCGGGCAACTGATCGACGCGACGAGCGGAGCGCACATCTGGGCGGAACGCTTCGAAGGCCTGCTTGACGATATCTTCGAGCTGCAGGACCAAATCACCGAGAGCGTCGTCGGCGCGATCGCGCCGCAACTGGAGCGGGCGGAAATCGAACGCGCCAAGCGCAAGCCGACGGAAAGCCTGGACGCCTATGACTACTACCTGCGCGGCATGGCAAAACTGCACAGCGGCAGCCGGGAAGCCATCGAGCAGGCGCTACCGATGTTCTACCAGGCCATCGAACTCGATGCGGAATTTGCCTCGGCCTATGGCATGGCCGCCTGGTGCCATTTCTGGCGCAAGCTCAATGGCTGGATGACCGACCGGCCTGCAGAAATCGCCGAGGGCATACGGCTGGCGCGTCTGGCGGTAGCCCTTGGCCGCGATGATGCGGTTGCACTGACGCGCGGCGGACATGCCCTTGCTCATCTCGCTGGCGAAGTCGACGGCGGCATTGCGCTGCTCGACCGGGCGCGCCTGCTCAATCCCAACCTCGCCCCCGCCTGGTTCCTGGGCGGTATCCTGCGGGCGCTGCACGGTGAAACGGACGCTGCCATCGAGCATTTGCAGCATGCCGTTCGCTTGAGTCCGCTGGATCCGGAAATGTTCAGGATGCAGGTCGGGATGGCGCTCGCGCATTTCTTCGCCGGGCACTTCGATACCGCTGCGGACTGGGCGGAAAAGGCCCTGGGCAACCTGCCCAGCCTGCTGGTCGCGGCAGCGCTGGTGGCGGCCAGTCATGCGCTCGGCGGTCAAATGGAAAAAGCGAAGTCGGCGATGCAGCGTCTGCAAAAGCTGGATTCGTCTTTGCGCCTGGGCACCCTCAAGGACTGGCTGCCCATTCAACGGCCCGAGGATTTCGCCCGTTTCATCGATGGACTGCGGCTGGCGGGGTTGCCCGAGTGAAGACGACCAGCCTTACCCTGTAGGAGCGAGCTTGCTCGCGATGGTCGTCAACGATGACGCGGGTTTTCTGATTAAACGCGGTGTCTTCAAGTCCATCGCGAGCAAGCTCGCTCCTACAGGGTAGGCTAAGCTATGAGCAACTCGTTGCTCACGATGCTCGGTTCTGCAGGTTTTGGGTTTTTCTGGAGAGCGTCTGCAACAGCTATCCCAGACTGGCCCAAACCTTTCACGCAGGATTGCCGTGATGACCGAGCCCCTCCTCAGCTTTGATGCACTCAAGCGCGCCGCGGCTGCCGGCGAAATCGATACCGTGCTGGTCTGCATGGTCGACATGCAGGGACGCCTGGTCGGCAAGCGCTTCCAGGTCGAGTTTTTCATCGACAGCGGCCACGAAGAAACCCACTGCTGCAACTACCTGCTGGCCGATGACATCGACATGGAGCCGGTGCCGGGTTATGCCGCGGCCAGTTGGAGCAAGGGTTACGGCGATTTCGTGCTCAAGCCCGACATGTCCACCCTGCGGCGCGTGCCCTGGCTTGAATGCACGGCGCTGGTGCTGTGCGACGTGCTCGATCATCACCATCGCCAGGACTTGCCCCACAGTCCGCGGGCGATTCTGAAAAAGCAGGTCGAGCGCCTGCGCGAGCGCGGCTATACCGGCATGTTTGCCTCGGAACTCGAGTTCTATCTGTTCGATGAGAGCTACGAGGCGATCCACCAGCGCAACTATCACAAACCGAAAACCGCCGGCCATTACATCGAGGACTACAACATCCTCCAGACCACCCGCGAAGAGCCGGTGCTGCGGGCGATTCGCAAGCATCTGCAGGCCTCGGGCATTCCCGTGGAAAACTCCAAGGGTGAATGGGGTCCGGGGCAGGAAGAGATCAACATCCGCTACGCCGATGCCATGACCATGGCCGACCACCACGTCATCATCAAGCACGCCTGCAAAGAGATCGCGCAGTTGCAGGGCAAGGCGATCACCTTCATGGCCAAGTGGCGCTACGACGCCGCCGGTTCCAGCAGTCACATCCATAATTCGTTGTGGGACAAGAACGCCAAAAAGCCGCTGTTCTTCGACGCGAAAGCCGAGTTCGGCATGTCGAAACTGATGCGGGCCTGGGTCGCCGGGCAGCTCAAGTACGCCAACGACATCACCTGTTTTCTCGCGCCCTACATCAACTCCTACAAGCGCTTCCAGGCCGGCACCTTTGCGCCGACGCGGGCAGTGTGGAGCCGCGACAATCGCACCGCCGGTTTTCGCCTGTGTGCCGAAGGCAGCAAGGCCATCCGCATCGAATGCCGCATCGGCGGTGCCGATCTCAATCCCTACTTGGCCTTCGCCGCGTTGATCGCGGCGGGCCTCGCCGGCATCGACGAGAAGCTCGATCTCGCGCCGCCGTTCGAAGGTGACGCCTACCTGGATGAGCATTTGCCGGAAGTGTCCAAGACCCTGCGCGAGGCGAGCGCCGCCCTCAAGGCCTCCGGCATGTTGCGACAGGCGTTCGGTGATGAGGTGGTCGACCATTACGTGCACACCGCCGAGTGGGAGCAGAAGGAGTACGACCGGCGAATCACCGACTGGGAATTGCAGCGCGGTTTCGAGCGCTATTGAGATCACCATGAAAGATAAGATCAAGATCATTTCCCCGGTCGATGGCCGGGTCTACGCCGAGCGTCACTGCACCAATATGGTCCAGCTCGATCAAGCGCTGAAAGCGGCAGCCGCCGCCCAGGCGCAATGGCAACGCCGACCACTGAGCGAACGCGCGGCGTTGTGCAGCGCTGCGGTGGACGCGATGCTCGCCATGACCACTGAAATCGTCCCGGAACTGGCTTGGCAAATGGGTCGACCGGTGTGTTTTGGCGCCGGCGAGCTGCGCGGTTTCGAGGAGCGCGCCCGGCATATGATCGCCATTGCGCCGCAAGCGCTGGCCGCTGTCGAGCCCGCGCCCGCAGCGGGCTTTCGCCGCTATATCAAACGCGAACCGCTGGGCACGGTGTTGGTGATCGCTCCGTGGAATTACCCGTACCTGACCGCGGTGAACACGATCATCCCGGCGCTGATGGCAGGCAACAGCGTAATCCTCAAGCACGCGTCGCAAACCCTGCTGGTGGGCGAGCGTTTTGCCGAGGCCTTTCGCCGCGCGAATCTGCCTGAAGGGCTGTTCCAGAACCTGGTGCTCAGTCATCTCTACACCGCTGCCGTCATCGTTTCCGGAGAGGTACAGCAGGTGAACTTCACCGGCTCGGTAGAGGCTGGCAAGGAAGTACAACACGCTACCTTCGCCAGCTTTCTCGGCATGGGCCTGGAGCTCGGTGGTAAAGACCCGGCCTACGTTCGGGCAGATGCCAATCTTGAGCACGCGGTGGAGAATCTGGTCGATGGCAGCTTCTTCAATTCCGGACAAAGCTGCTGCGCCGTGGAGCGCATCTACGTCGATCAGAAAATCTATCCGGCGTTTGTCGAACGCTTCGCCGCCCTGACCCGCCAATACGTGCTGGGCAATCCGCTGGACCCCACCACCACCCTCGGCCCGCTGGTTTCGCCGGCCGCCGCTGACTTTGTTCGCGGGCAGATTGCCGATGCGCTGGCCCAGGGCGCCAAAGCGCTGATCGATCCGCAGGCATTTCCCGCCGACGTACCGGGCAGCGCCTACCTCGCACCGCAAGTCCTGGTCGATGTCACTCATCAAATGTCGGTCATGCGCGACGAAAGCTTTGGCCCGGTGGTCGGCATCATGCCGGTGGCCAGCGATGAAGAAGCCATCGCCTTGATGAACGACAGTGAGTTCGGGCTCAGCGCTTCCATCTGGACCCGGGACCTCGCCGCGGCCGAACGCCTGGGCAATGAGATCGCCACCGGCACGGTTTTCATGAACCGCTGCGATTACCTGGACCCGGCTCTGGCCTGGACCGGCGTGAAGAACAGCGGGCGCGGCGTCACCCTGTCGCCACTGGGCTACGAGCACCTGACCCGGGCCAAATCCTTTCATCTGCGTCACGAGGTGTAGACCATGAACCTGACAGGAAACTGGAACTACCCCACGAGCGTTCGTTTCGGTGTCGGGCGCATCGCCGAACTGGCCGACGTCTGTCGCAGCCAGGGCATCCAGCGCCCCTTGCTGGTGACCGACAGTGGCCTGGCGCGCGCGCCGATCACCACGGCGGCGCTGGACGCGTTGCGCGCCGCCGGTCTTGGCGTGGCGCTGTTCTGTGATCTCAAGCCCAATCCGGTGGAAGCCAACCTGGCCGGAGGGCTCGACGCCTGGCGTGCCGGCCAGCACGATGGCGTGATCGCGTTCGGCGGCGGCAGTGGCCTGGACATGGGCAAGCTCATTGCCTTCATGAGCGGCCAGACCCGCCCGGTCTGGGATTTCGAAGACATCGGCGACTACTGGACCCGCGCCGACGACAGCCGCATCGCCCCGGTCATTGCCGTGCCGACCACGGCGGGAACCGGTTCCGAAGTCGGTCGTGCGGCGGTGATCATCGACGAGCGTACCCACACCAAACGCATCATCTTCCACCCGAAAATGATGCCGCGCGTGGTGATCAGCGACCCGGCCCTCACGGTCGGCATGCCGGCGAAAATAACCGCCGGCACCGGCATGGACGCGTTATCCCATTGCCTGGAAGCGTACTGCGCCCCCGGTTTTCACCCGTTGGCCGATGGCATTGCCGTGGAAGGCATGCGCCTGGTGGCCAACTCTCTGGTGAAGGCGGTACACATGCCGTCGGACCTCGAGGCGCGCGCGCAAATGCTCGCGGCGGCGGCGATGGGCGCCACTGCATTCCAGAAAGGCCTGGGCGGGATGCACGCGCTCTCGCATCCGGTGGGCGCGCTGTACGACACCCATCACGGCATGACCAATGCCACCTTCATGCCCTATGTCCTGCAGTTCAATCGTACGGCCATCGAGGAGCGCATCACCCGCCTGGCGGCGTACCTGCGCCTGCCCTCACCCGGCTTCGACAGTTTCATGGCCTTCGTCCTCAAGCTACGCAAGGACATCGGCGTGCCCCATACCCTGGTTGAACTGGGCGTGGATGACCGGCAAGCCGACCTGATCGCGGACATGGCGATAGTCGACCCCTCCGCTGGCGGCAACCCGTTGCCATTGACCCGGGACGGTGTGGCAAGGATTTTCGACGCGGCATTTCACGGCCGTCTGTAGGAGCGAGCCTGCTCGCGATGAACGTCAACGATGACGCGGGGAGCCTGACACCCCGCGTCATCCTCAAGTCCATCGTCGGAACGCCGCCCGGAGCAGGCTCGCTCCTACAGAAAACCAAGGTCGAGCCTACGGCGGCTCAGTTCGGCCTGTCCAAAACCTGAAGGGGCACACATCATGAACCCAGCAAGCCAGCCGGGCACCGAAGCGCAAGACAATGACGTCAAGGTGCTGCACAGCATGGGCTATGCCCAGCAACTCTCACGACGAATGGGGGTTTTCTCCAACTTTGCGATTTCCTTTTCGATCATCTGCATCCTCTCGGGTGGCATCAACTCGCTGGCCCAGGGCACCTCGGGCGCGGGGGGCATCTCCATCGGCATCGGCTGGCCGATCGGCTGCCTGATCTCCGGGGTATTCGCCATGGCCATGGCGCAGATTTCCTCGGCCTACCCCACCGCTGGCGGGCTGTACCACTGGGGCTCGATTCTCGGTAACCGCTTCACTGGCTGGCTGACCGCGTGGTTCAACCTGCTGGGGCTGGTCACGGTTCTGGGCGCAATCAACGTCGGTACCTATTACTTCTTTTTCGGCGCCTTCGGACCGGCTCTGGGCATGGAGGACACGACCACGGTCCGGGTGATTTTCCTGGCGATCCTCACCGGCCTGCAGGCCTTGTGCAACCACTTGGGCATCGGCCTGACGGCAAAGCTCACCGACTTCTCCGGCTACCTGATCTTCGCCACGGCGCTGGCCCTGACCATCGTCTGCCTGATGTCGGCGCCCAGCTACGAATTCGCGCGGTTGTGGACCTTCAACAACTATTCCGGCGAGGTGGGCGGCAGCGTCTGGCCGCAGGTCTCCAACGGCTGGATTTTCATGCTCGGCCTGCTGTTGCCGATCTACACCATCACCGGCTACGACGCCTCTGCGCATACCTCCGAGGAAACCCGCAACGCGGCCATGTCGGTGCCGCGCGGCATGGTCATGTCGGTGGTCTGGTCGTTGCTGTTCGGCTGGCTGATGCTCAGCGCGTTCGTGCTGATGCTGCCGAGCATGGACGAGGCGGCCAAGCAAGGCTGGAACGTGTTTTTCTGGGCGATGAACACCCAGGTCAACCCGACATTGAAGCTTGCGCTTTACGTGGCGATTTTCATCTCGCAGGTGCTCTGCGGGCTGGCCACTGTCACCTCGGTTTCGCGCATGATCTTCGCCTTCTCCCGGGACGGCGGCCTGCCCTGCTCCAAAGCCCTGGCCTCGGTCTCATCGACCCATCGCAGCCCGGTCGCGGCGATCTGGACCGGTGCCACCCTCGCGGTGTTGTTCGACTGGGGATCGTCGGTGATCTCCGTCGGGGCAACACCGGTCTATACGATCGTGGTGTCCTGCACGGTGATCTTCCTGTTCTTCTCCTTCGCCATTCCCATCGTGCTCGGCCTGTTTACCTTTGGGACTGCGAAGTGGCCGACCATGGGGCCGTGGAACATGGGCCGTTTCTGGTACTCGGTGTTCGCCATTCTCTCGATCCTGTCGATGATCATCATTTTCGTCATCGGCATCCAGCCACCGAACGATTGGGCGCTGTACATCACCATCGGCTTCCTGGTGCTGACCGCCATCGTCTGGTTCGGTTTTGAAGCGCGGCGGTTCCAGGGGCCGCCGGTGGGCGACATGATCGTCAAGCGCCAGGCTGAAATTGCTGCGGCGGAAGCGGCGTTGGACCGCAAATAGCGCGAGCAATGAGTAACCTGTGGGAGCGAGCTTGCTCGCGATGGCGGACTGTCAGGCACCCCTTGTGTGACTGTCCAACCGTCATCGCGAGCAAGCTCGCTCCCACAAGGTTTGTGGTGTTCCAACGATTGACTGACTGGAATTAGCCGCATCTGCCGGGCTTTTTTGTATGGCAATGATTTATCCTGTGCCTGCGACTTCACCCCGGAGACACCTGTGCCCGCCCTCACCGCCCGCGAGGTTTATCAGCAATTGCGTGATGCCGCCCAGGGCATTCGCACAGTCCAGCGTCTTGATGATCAATACGCGTCGCGCCCTGTGGAAGTCGACATCGACGGCTGGCGCCTGACCCTCGAAGTCGACGCCGGTCACTTGCGCCACTGCCTGCACGGCCAAAGCCCCGATGGCCGCGAGTATGCGTTCGACAGCGGGCAGCGCTTCGGTACCGACCCGGTGAGTTTGCTCAGCACCTGGGAGCTGGCGCAGATTGAGCGGCTGCTGGCCTGAATCCTTCGCAACCTGTCGTTCCCTGGCTGCACTTGTGATACACAAGCCGGAGTGATTTCAGCGTCCAAGGAGGTTCTGCCCATGCCCCGCTCCTCTCGCCTGCCGTACTGGCTGGCCTGCACCCTGCTCGGCTTGTTCGCTGGCTGTGTGCAAGCAGACACGCCGCCCCCCGCACCTGATGCCTTGCAACCCTTGCTGGCGACGATGAATGAGCGGTTGTACATCAGTGAGCAGGTGGCGCTGACCAAGTGGGACAGCGGCAAACCGGTCCAGGACAACGCCCGGGAAGCGCAAGTCATCGCCAACGCGCGCGCGCAAGCCACCCAGCGCAAGCTCGACCCCGACGATGTCGCCGACCTGATCGCCGCCCAGATCGAAGCCAGCAAACTGGTGCAATACGGCCGGCTCGCGCAATGGCAAGCGGCGCACAAAGCACCGGACACGCCACGGCCGGACCTCATTAACGACATCCGGCCCAAGCTCGACAAGCTGCAAAATCTGCTGCTCCAGCAGTACGCCGATTTCCTGCCCTACCGCAAAGACCCGAACTGCCCGCAATGGCTGGCCACCGAACGCTCCGCGCTGATCAAGGATTACCTGCATGAGCAGGCGATGATTCGTGCGACCGGGGAGCTGTGTATTGCAGGGCGATAACCTCAAATGAGCCACACTGAAACCCTCGCCAAAATACGCCTCGGTCCGATGTTGCTGTTGCAGGGCCTGCACACGCGGCGGATGACGCCCGAGCCGGGCTTGATGGCCAGCAATGGGCCGACGATGCCGCCAGGGTGATCGACCAACGCTTTCGCACCACAACAATAAAAAACAGGAGTTGAAGATGTCCGAGCTGAACCTGAACCCCAATGTCGCAGCGTCCCTGAAGCAGTGGCATGCGATGATCGGCAACCGCGACTTGAGCGGCTTGCCTGAATTGCTCGATCCGCAGGCGGTGTTCCGTTCGCCAATGGCACACACGCCGTATCCCGGGGCGCCAGTGGTGTCGATGATCCTCAACACGGTCATGAACGTGTTCGAGGACTTTGCCTATCACCGCGAACTGGCGACGGCGGACGGCTTGAACGTGATTCTCGAATTCAGCGCCAAAGTCGGCGAGAAAGAGCTCAAGGGCATCGACATGATCCGCTTCAACGAACAGGGCAGGATTGTCGAGTTTGAAGTGATGGTGCGGCCGCTCAGTGGCTTGCAGGCGCTGGGTGAGGAAATGGGGCGGCGCCTCGGTGCTTATCTGAAAGCCAGCAAGGCCTGACTTCCTGATTCACCCAAAATCCCTGTAGGAGCGAGCCTGCTCGCGATGGCGGWGKGTCAGTCAATATGTTGTTCACTGACCCACCGCCATCGCGAGCAGGCTCGCTCCCACAGGTTTTGTGTAAAGCCTGGAATCGTCACACCATCGGCGCAGATTGCGTCGATGTCGAACTGCCCCCCTTGCGCTACGGGTAGAGTTCGGACAGCAGGTCGATCATTGCGCCGGGAAGGTTTGCAGGTAGGCCAGCAGGTCTTCGATTTTTTCCGGGTCGCTGAGGCCCCAGAAAATCATGCGGGTGCCGGGCACGACTTGCTTCGGCGCTTCGAGGTAGGCGATCAGGGTTTCGCGGTCCCAGACCAGGTTGGCGGACTTCATCGCGTCGGAATACACGTAGTCCGTGGTGACGGCGGAATGGCGACCAATCACGCCATTGAGCTGCGGGCCAAAGAAGGCGCGAGCCGATTCGCCGATCTGGTGGCAGCCGCTGCAGAGGCGTTTGAACACTTTTTCCCCGGCCTGGACATCGCCCGCAGCAAGGGTGGGAGTGCTGAGCAGGCCTGCGGTGAGCGCCAGGGCGAAGGTCAGGGCGGCGATTTTCTTCATGTTCCGTTTCCAGGCTGCGAGTGCTCGCTATTGGAACATGCCAGCTGAGGATATCCAAAACGGTCAGGTGGACACCGCCCAATGTAGGAGCGAGCCTGCTCGCGATTACGGTCTGTCAGGCACCTTTGATGTCGACTGGCACTCCCTCATCGCGAGCAGGCTCGCTCCCACAGGGTTCTGTGTACTGAGTTACTTTTTGGTTCGGGAGGTATTGAGCTCAATGGCTGCCTGAATCAACACCGTCAGCGCCGCTTCATCGATCCGCTCACCCTCGCGGATATCGATGGCACGCCGGGTATTGCCTTCCAGGCTTGCGTTGAACAATTTCGACGGATCATCCAGCGAAGCGCCCTTGGCGAAGGTCATCTTCACCACTTGCTTGTAGGTCTCGCCGGCGCAAATGATGCCGGCATGGGACCACACCGGCACGCCCCGCCACTTCCATTCTTCAATCACTTCGGGGTCGGCCTGGCGGATGATCTTGCGGACGTGGGCCAGGGTTTCGCCGCGCCAGTCGGCCAGTTCCCGGATTCGTTCGTCGATCAGCGTCGAGGCTTCGTTTGTTTCAACCTTTTCCGTTTTCATCACCGTTTCGACCCTCATCATGATGGTTGTGACCGATGAGGGTAGACGGTGTCCGAAGGTTTTCAGGAATCGCTGACTGACGGCGCCTGGGGCACGGGGCGGGTTTTCACGGTGACGAACATTTTGATGCGGTCGCCGATTTCCTGGAGGGTATGGCGGAACGGGTCGTGTCTTTCGCTGATGGTCGGGTCTTCGAAGCTCCAGACCATCACTTCACCGGTAAACGGCATGCGTGAGGCCTCTTCGGAGGACTTGTCGCACAGGGTGACGACGTAGTCGAACGCCTGGCCTTCGAAATCCTCGAGGGACTTGCTGCGCAAGCCGCTGGCATCGACACCGATGTGATCGAGGGATTCGAACGTGCGTGGATCGATCTCGCTGGCCTCGAGCCCGGCGCTGAAGGCCTGGAAGTCGTCAGGATCAATGTGACGCAACAGGGCTTCGGCCATGGGTGAACGGACATCGTTTCGGGCGCAGACAAACAGCACGCGACGGGGGTCGGTCATGGGTTTACCTCGGCTGGCGGACTTTAGTGTTTGTTCATCAATCCATGCAGCACGCCGAACCGCAGACCCGGCTCAGACGCAATCATATGCGTGATCCCGAACACCTTGAACGCCGCCAGCATCACCGCCAGGCCACCGGGCAAGATGCTCAGGCGATGGGTGGGCAAACCGGCCAACTTGAGGTGTTTCACATGTTTGACTTCCAGCAGGCGCAACGACAGGCGCAACAGGCCACCGTAGGTGATGCCGCTCTGGTGGTCATCATTCAAGCCATTGGCCTTGAGCACCTTGGCCAGCATCCGCGCCGTCCCGGAAGAACCGATCGCCTGCTGCCAGCCCATGGTGCGGTAACGGCGGGCAATGCGTTCGAATTGCACGGTGGCCGCGCGCTCGGCCTCCAGCAGCGCTTCGGCCACGATCCGCCCGCCATGGAAGTAACGCGCACCGAAGGTGCCGCTGCCGATGGCAATGCTCTCGGTGACCAGCAGCTGGTCGCCACGGCCGATGATCATCTCCGTGGAGCCACCGCCGATATCCACCACCAGCCGCATGGTTTGCGCCGGCAAGGTGTGGGCCACGCCGGCGTAGACCAGTTGCGCCTCTTCGTGACCGGAAATGACGTCGATGCGAAAGCCCAGGTGGCGTTCGGCACTGGCCAGGAACAGCGGCGCGTTGTCCGCTTCGCGTACCGCGCTGGTGGCCACCGCCCGCACGCGCCCGGCCTCGAAACCGCGCAGTTTCTTGCCGAATCGCGCCAGCGCCTGCCAGCCACGGTCCAGCGCCAACTCATCGAGCGCCCCGCCCTGCAGGCCTTCGGCCAGACGTACCGGTTCACGCAGGGTTTTCACTTCCTGGATGACCATCTGCTGGTTCCGTCTCACCGACTGGCCAATCATCAGGCGAAACGCATTGGAACCCAGGTCGATGGCGGCAAACAGCGGGGCGTCTTTCATAGGGGGTTCCTTGCACATTCATCTGCCGGCGGACTGGCGGCCGTCGGGTACTCAAGACGGATTGCGAGGATCTTGCCATGGCTTCGATGACACCCAGATGACACCGCCTGGCATCACCACTTCGTAACAAACTGTGACCAGGATCGGCCGTACCACCCATGACGCGAGTGTCTCACCATGCTTTCCAATCAGGACACCTTGATCCAGCGCATCCACCGCGAGCTGCTCGATATCAGTGACGAGGAGCTGGAACTGGAATTATTGGAAGACGGGCACAACCTGGACGCACTGTTCGATGAACACATCGAGGATGGCAGCGAGAAAGAAGCCCGACGTCGCTACTTCGCCGAACTGTTTCGCCTGCAAGGCGAACTGGTGAAACTGCAGAGTTGGGTGGTGAAAACCGGGCACAAGGTGGTGATCCTGTTCGAAGGCCGCGATGCCGCCGGCAAGGGTGGCGTGATCAAGCGCATCACCCAGCGCCTCAACCCTCGGGTCTGCCGGGTGGCCGCCCTGCCCGCGCCCAACGACCGCGAGCGCACGCAGTGGTATTTCCAGCGCTACGTATCGCACTTGCCCGCCGCCGGGGAAATCGTGCTGTTCGACCGCAGCTGGTACAACCGCGCCGGGGTCGAGAAGGTCATGGGGTTCTGCAATGACGACCAGTACGAAGAATTCTTCCGCACGGTGCCGGAATTCGAGCGCATGCTCGCCCGCTCCGGCATCCAGTTGATCAAGTACTGGTTCTCGATTTCCGACCAGGAACAGAACCTGCGCTTTCTCAGCCGCATTCACGATCCGCTCAAGCAGTGGAAGCTCAGCCCCATGGACCTGGAGTCGCGCCGTCGCTGGGAGGCCTATACCAAGGCCAAGGAAATCATGCTCGAGCGCACCCACATCGCCGAAGCGCCCTGGTGGGTGGTACAGGCCGACGACAAGAAGAAGGCCCGGCTCAACTGCATTCATCACCTGCTCAGCCAGATGCCTTATGAAGAAGTCGAGCTGCCGGTGATCGAATTGCCCCAACGCGAGCGCCAGAAAGACTATTCACGGGGGCCTGTACCGCAGGAAATCATCGTGCCGGAGATTTACTAAGGCTCAACACAAGACCTGTGGCGAGGGGGCTTGCCCCCGTTGGGTTGCGAAGCAGCCCCAGTATTTCCGATGTATCGAAGATCTTGTGAGTGCTGCGCACTCAAACGGGGGCAAGCCCCCTCGCCACAGGTCTTGTGTTGAGCCTTAGTAAATCTCCGGCACGATGATTTCCTGCGGTACAGGCCCCCGTGAATAGTCTTTCTGGCGCTCGCGTTGGGGCAATTCGATCACCGGCAGCTCGACTTCTTCATAAGGCATCTGGCTGAGCAGGTGATGAATGCAGTTGAGCCGGGCCTTCTTCTTGTCGTCGGCCTGTACCACCCACC